>DXMX01000121.1 GCA_019413955.1 Collinsella sp. | reverse complement strand
CGGAGATGTGTATAAGAGCCAGATCCTGGTCCCCGGCGGCTTTGGCAAGCGCGCCCTGGAGGGCAAGATCCTCGCGGCCGAGTTTGCCCGTGAGCACAAGATTCCGTATCTGGGCATTTGCCTGGGCATGCAGGTGGCCGTGTGCGAGTTCGCCCGCAACGTCGTCGGCCTTGCCGGCGCCAGCTCCTCCGAGTTCGATCCGGACGGCCCGTTTAGCGTCATCGATCTGATGAGCTCGCAGGAGGACGTGACCGAGAAGGGCGGCACCATGCGCCTGGGCGCCTATCCGTGCAAGCTCGCCGCCGATACCCTCGCTCGCGAGGCATATGGCGAGGAGCTCGTCTACGAGCGTCACCGTCATCGCTTTGAGTTTAACAACGCCTTCCGCGACCAGCTCGAGGACGCCGGTTTGGTTATCTCGGGTCTGTCGCCCGACGAGCGCCTGGTCGAGATGGTCGAGCTGCCGCGCGACGTGCATCCGTGGTATGTGGCAACTCAGGCTCATCCCGAGTTCAAGAGCCGCCCGACCAACCCGCAGCCGCTGTTCCGCGAGTTCGTGCGCGCCTCGATCGGCCAGCACGAGGGTGTCGACCGTCTGCAGGTGACGCCCATGAACCTCGCTACGGACTAAGGGTGCCGGCGAATAAGGAACATACCGAAGCTACTCCCTCGTCGCTCGCCGTGGCGGCGGGGGAGTATCTCGATTACCTCGCGGTCGAGCGGGGTTTGGCGCGCAACACGATTGCGGCCTATCGTCGTGACCTGACGACGTACTGCGCCTATCTGGAGCGGGCGGGTATTGTGTCTTTTGAAGAGGTGACCCGTCGGGTCGTGGAGGGCTTTGTCGCCGACCGTCGCGATGGGGGCTATTCCGATGCCTCGGTGGAGCGTGCGCTTGCGGCCGTGAAGGGCCTGCATGCCTTTTTGGTGCGCGATGGGGCTGTGGCCCAAAATCCAACGGCGGCGTTGCGCCTGCCTAAAAAGGCTGAGCGTTTGCCGGAGTATCTATCGGTGGAGGATGTCTCGGCGCTGCTCGATCAAGACTTCCCCGAGGGCGAGATGGGCTTGCGCGACCATGCCATCTTGGAAGTGCTCTACGGATGCGGTTTACGTGTGAGCGAGTTGGTGGGGCTCGATGTGGGCGATATCCATATCGACGATGGCTTTGTGCTCGTTCGCGGTAAGGGCTCAAAGGAACGCCTGTCACCGCTGGTGGGAAGCGCGGCGCGAGCTCTGACGCTCTATGTAACTGAGGGGCGTTCTCGCTTGGCGGTCCATGCCCGCGGAACCGAGACCTCGGCGGTCTTTTTAAATAAGAACGGCCGCCGTCTGTCGCGCCAGGGCATCCATGCCATCTGTGAGCGCTACGGGCGCCAGGTGGGACTGGTGGGGCTCCATCCCCATACGCTGCGTCACTCCTTTGCCACCCATATGCTTGCGGGCGGCGCAGACCTCCGTGTGCTACAGGAGATCTTGGGGCATGCCGATATATCGACCACGCAGATCTACACGCACCTTTCTCCCGAGCACTTGAAGCAGGTCCAG
>DXMX01000120.1 GCA_019413955.1 Collinsella sp. | reverse complement strand
CATCGCTTCGTACCACGTCCCCGGCCTTTACGTCGAGGACCACAGCATCGACGTCCCCCTTGACTGGCGCGGCCTGGAGCCGATGCTCCTGGCCGTCGGCAGTACCATGCGCCGCGGCGCTATGCCGGCACCCATCGCCGGCGCGCCCGAGAGCATCAAGCTCTTCTACCGCGTGGTTTGCGCGCCCGACCGCATCAACGACGATCTGCCGCTGCTCCTGTTTTTGCAGGGCGGCCCCGGCGGCGAGAGCCCGCGTCCGCTGTCGCCCACAAGCGACGGCTGGATCGAGGAGGCCGTCAAGCACTTCCGCGTGGTCCTTCCCGACCAGCGCGGCACCGGACGCAGCAGCTGTGTTGACGGGCGCACGATTGCCGCCTTGGGCGATCGCGCCGAGGCGGAAGGCTCCGATGCCGCACGCTCGCAGGCGGACTTCCTCAAGCGCCACCTCGCCAGCTCCATCGTGCGCGATTTTGAGTACCTGCGCCTGGTGGGCTTTGGCGGCAAGCCCTGGGCCACACTCGGGCAGAGCTACGGCGGCTTTTTGACGCTGAGCTATCTGTCGCTCTTCCCCGAGGGCGTGGCGGCGAGCTTTACCTGCGGCGGCATCCCCCACGTGCCGGCGAGCGCCAGCGAGGTCTACGCGCACACCTTCCCGCGCATGGCCGCCAAGACGCAGCAGTATTACGACCGCTACCCCGCCGACGTCGAGCGCGTGGCAGCCCTGGCCGATGCGCTCGAGGCACAGAAGCCCGTGCTGCCCGACGGCTCGCCGATGACGGTCGAGCGCCTACAGCTCATGGGCAGCGACTTTGGCATGAAGCCGAGCTTTGAACGCATGCATTGGATTATCGATCACGCTTTTGTTGATGGCGACGGCACGCTGACCTGCGACGCCTCGGTATCTGACAACTTTTTGATGCGCGCCTTCGAGCGCACCAACACGCGCACGAATCCGCTGTACTGGACGCTGCAGGAGTTCATATACGCCGACGGTGACACTATGCCCATTGGCTGGGCCGCAGCAGAGGAGAAGGCCCATCGCGCCGAGTTCGACACCCTCGCGCGCCCGCTCATGTTTACCGGCGAGGCCATGTTCCCGTGGATGTTCGAGCAGATGCCCGAGCTCAAGCCCTTCAAGCCCGCCATGGACCTGCTGATGGAAGACACCAGCTGGGACAAGATCTACGACCCGCAGCGACTGGCGTGCAACGAGGTGCCCCTGCAGGCCGCGGTGTATTTCGACGACATGTACGTGGATTCGGGCCTGCAGCTTGATACGCTCAGCCGCGTGGGCAACTCGCATGCCTGGGTGACCAACGAGTTCGAGCACGACGGCCTGCACGGCAGCGTGGTGTTCAAGCACCTCTTCGACGAGGCCCTCAACCGCGGAGACCTGCGCCGAATCTTCTAGCAAAGGAGTGTCCCCACCTGCCGGCACAAAGGGAACGTCCCCAAGTGCCAGGTTTATAACGTCATCGCAGGTAGAGGACGGAAAGCGAAAACGCCCCTAAGCGAGCAAGGTGACGTGAAAGAGGAGGGCATTGACCTT
>DXMX01000012.1:10506-37259 GCA_019413955.1 Collinsella sp. | reverse complement strand
GCACCGGAACGAGCGGCATCTCGATGCCATCGAACACGTTGGCGGCATTCTCGCGAGCCATGCGGTCGCGCAGCGGCGCGACCAGCGCCAGCGTCAAGGCAGCCGTGCGAGCGGCGGGCGCAGGAGCGTCCTCACCAGCGACCTCTGCGCCGCGCGCCGCAGGCAGCGCCATCTGCAGATACGTATCGGCAAGATATGCCTCATCGAACCCGGAGCGATCGGAATCCAGCAGGTAGGCAGCGACCACGGTATCGAAGATACGCGTGGAATCGGCAGCGAGCGGATCCATGAGCTCGGGCTCGGAAGAATCGATGGGCGAAAGCTCATGCAGGAGTGCCTTCATATCCGGGCTCGCCACGCGGCCCTCCATAAACAGACGTGCGAGCACGCCGGCAATCACGCCGTGGACGAAGTTGAAGCCCTCAACCTCAGCCGCCGCACCGCCGTCGCCCTCCTCGAGCGAGAACAGGCCCTTGGACGTCGCCAACCACAGCGTGCGCGTCAGTCCAAAGAGCGCGCCCTCTTCCTTGTCGTCGTCCACCACGGCGGCGACCCACTCGCCGGCATCAATCGCGCGGGAGACCTCATCTGCAACGGCACCAAGCGCGTCAGTATCGCCGGCGGCTGCGCGCAAAACGGCGGGCGTCTCAAACGTGCTGGCAGTGGCAGCAGCGCCACCCTCGCCGCCGATCAGCGCCAAGAAACGGTTCTGCATGGCGGTGATACCAAGCGTACCCAGCGCCGCAGACACCTCGTCGGCAGAAAACGCCGGGAAAGACGTCGCCTCAAAATCGAGCTCAACGGGCGCATCGGTGCGGATGGTCGCCACCTTACGGCTCAGCAGCGCGTCGTCGATGTGTGCGCGCAGGTTTTCGCCCATCTTGCCCTTGACCTCGTCGGCGTGTGCGATGACCTCATCCAAGCTGCCGTACTGCGCGATGAGTGCGCTCGCCTTTTTGGGGCCGATGCCCGGCACGCCGGGAATGTTGTCAGACGTATCGCCCTTCAGACCGTAAAAATCGGGCACGAGCGCCGGCGTAATGCCGTGATACAGGTCGTCCACGCTCTCGGGCGTCATGATCGCCACGTCGGACAGGCCCTTGCGGGTCGAGACCACGTTGACGTGCTCGGTCACGAGCTGATACATGTCGCGGTCGCCGGTCACCAGCAACATGTCGCAGCCGGCCTCCTCGCCCAGGCGCGCCATGGTTCCCAGGATATCGTCGCCTTCCCAGCCCTCAGACTGCAGAATTGGCACGTTGAGCGCGACGAGCAGCTCCTTAATCATCGGAAACTGCGCGTGCAGGTCTGGGTCCATTGACGGGCGCTGCGCCTTATACTGCGGCAGCATCTCCATGCGCACGCGCGGCTTGCCCTTGTCAAACGCCACGACCACGCCGTCGGGGTTAAAGGCGTCGATCATCTTGAGGAACATGTTCAGAAAGCCAAAAATCGCGTTGGTGGGGCGGCCGTCCGGCGCGTTCATGGTCGGCGGCACGGCGTGGAAGGCGCGGTGCATGAGCGAATTGCCATCGATAACGGCAAAGGTACGGCGCTTGTCAGACATATTGAATACCTCGCTTTGGGCTGGGCACGGTTTGCTCACACCAGTTTACACGCTCCCCGCCCCGCGGCCACCGCACATCAAGCTCCGCCGCCACCGCGCGCCCGCGCGTGATACGATGGCTCACAGTACATCAACCAGCACGATCGATCCGAAAGGAGCCTGCGTTATGGAGCGTCCCTGCGCATGGAAAAAGTACACGCCACAGCAAATCGAGGAGCTCGAGGAGCTTTGCCGCGGCTATAAGCAGTTTTTGAGCGAGAACAAGACCGAGCGACTGTGCGTCAAGACCGGCATCAAGATGGCCGAGGAGGCGGGCTACGTCAACCTGGAGACCGTGATCGCCGAGGGCCGCGAGCTCAGGGCAGGCGACAAGGTGTACGCCGCAAACCACGGCAAGGACCTTATGCTCGTCAACCTTGGCACCGCCCCGCTCGAGCAGGGCTTTAACATCCTGGGCGCCCACGTGGACTCGCCGCGCCTGGACCTCAAGCAAAACCCCGCCTTCGAGGCCGGCGACATGGCCTACCTCGATACGCACTACTACGGCGGCGTCAAGAGCTACCACTGGGTGGCCTCCCCGCTTGCGCTCGTGGGCGTCATCTGCAAAAAGGACGGCACCACCGTCGACATCAACATCGGCGACAAGGCAGACGACCCGGTCTTTACCATCTCCGACCTGCTGATCCACCTCTCGAGCGAGCAGATGTCCAAGCCCGCCAAGGACGCCGTCGACGCCGAAATCCTCGACGTAATCGTGGGCGGCCGTCCCGTCAAGTTCGATGAGGACGACAAGGACGCCCCCAAGGAGCCCGTCAAGCAGATGTTCCTGGACATCCTCAAGGAGCAGTACGGCGTCGAGGAGGAGGACTTCCTCTCCGCCGAGATCGAGGTCGTGCCCGCCGGCCCCGCCCGCGACATGGGCCTCGACCGTTCCATGATTCTGGGCTATGGTCACGACGACCGCGTCTGCGCTTACCCCTCCATGCTCGCCCAGATCAATGTGGCCAATGTCGAGCGCACGAGCATCACGCTCATCGTCGACAAAGAGGAGATCGGTTCCGTGGGTGCCACCGGCATGACGAGCCGCTTCTTCGAGAACACCGTCGCCGAGATCATGACGCTCGCCGGCGAGGGTAGCCCGCTGGCCCTGCGCCGCGCGCTCGCCCGCAGCCGCATGCTCTCCTCTGACGTGTCCGCCGGCTTCGACCCGGGCTATGCCGCCAAGTTCGAGACCAAGAACGCCGCCTTTATGGGTCGCGGCCTGTGCTTTAACAAGTACACGGGCAGCCGCGGCAAGGGCGGCTCCAACGACGCCGATGCCGAATATGTGGCCCTCGTCCGCGACATCATGGACAAGGCAGGCGTGGATTTCCAGACCTGTGAGCTCGGCCGCGTCAACGCAGGTGGCGGCGGCACCATCGCCTACATCATGGCCAAGTACGGCATGAATGTCATCGACTCCGGCGTTGCCGTTCTGTCCATGCACGCCCTATGGGAGGTCGCCAACAAGGCCGATATCTACGAGGCCTACCGCGGCTACAAGGCCTTCCTCGAGCGCGCCTAACCAGCCCTTCATAACTTGCGGTGAAATACGGACTAAACTGGCCTATAAACGGCCAAAACAGACCGTATTCCACCGCAAGTTCCTTTTTGACAGAGGAGAGTCCATGCTGCAGGTCATCATTTCGCCCGCCAAGCAGATGCGCTCGGCCCAAGATGCTTTTGAAGTCCTGGGCATTCCGCCCTTTGCGCGCGAGACGGCTCGACTGCATCGCGCGTTGCTAGATATTGAGCGAAATGAAGGCAGCGGCGGCCTGCAGGCGCTATGGAACGTGAGTGACAAACTGCTGGGGCCTTGCCTCAACACCCTGCATGAGTTCGAGCCCATCTTGGAAAACGGCGACCTCGACAATCCCGATATCGCCCGCAATACCTCCCCCGCCGTCATGTCCTATCACGGCATTCAATACCAGAGCATGGCACCCGAGGTGATGGATGCCGCGCAGCTCGCATGGCTGCAAGACCATCTGTGGATCCTCTCGGGCCTTTACGGATGCGTACGCCCCTTTCATGCCGTCGAACCGTATCGGCTGGAGATGGGTGCGAAGCTCGCCGTTGACGATGCCCGAGACCTCTACGCGTTTTGGAGCGACAAGCTCGCGCGGGTTATCGCCCCGGCAGGTTCAAACACCACGATCGTCAACCTCGCCAGCGTAGAGTATGCCAAAGCCGTTCTGCCCCACCTCGCGGGCGACGCCACAGCCGTCACGTGCCTCTTTGGCGAGGGTATCCGCAACGGGAAGCCCATCCAACGGTCGACCGCCAGCAAAAAGGCGCGCGGCTCCATGGTGCGGTGGATGGCAGAAAACAAGCTCGAGGATGCAAGCGAACTTACCGCATTCAATATCGGCTATCGGCACATCCCCGAGCTTTCAGACAAAAACACCCTGGTTTTCATGAACGCGCAGGCACAATAGGCCCGCCGTTTCCAAACACCCCATTACTCCGCCAAGCCATCGGCCTTTGCAATCTCGCTCGTCGAGCCATCTTGGTAGGTAATCTTAACGTGCTCTACGTCGGATACCGTAACGCCCGACGGAGGTTCCAGACGCCACTCCGTCAGAGCGATATCCATGGTCGTGGGCACGCCCCCTTGATCTTTGAGCTTCACCGTGAGTGTTTTGATTGCCGCATCAAACGTCACGCGTTCGATTTCCTCGCCAGGAATAGACCCGCCGCTCAGCTGCAGCTGCACAAACTCGTCGCACGGATACCAATAGTCGCCGGGTGCGGCAACCGTGTTGCCACCAGAAACTTTCATGGTCATAATCGGCAGGCCCTCGTCGGCTTCAAACTCCCAGGCGGCGCCGCCACGACCGCCGAACGTCCAAATACAAAAGGCAATCACCAGCACGGCAAGCACCGCAAAACCAATCGCGACCAACCCATGGTGCGCACGGCTTTCCTCGGCCGATACATCCCATTGCGTCTCTCGATATAGATGCTTGTCTTCCATGTACGCCTCCCCACAGGCACGCTCGTTAGGCCAATCGTACCCATTCGAGCTATACTTGAGCCCATTACATAAACGGGGAGCTTGCAGGACAAGACGGCAGGCTGAGACTGGGCGCGCCCGCCCTGACCCGCAAACCTGATATGGGTAATGCCAACGAAGGGAGCCGTGCCAATGAGCACACAGACCGAGCCCAAGCTCGTCACGCAAATCGACTTCGCCCGCGCCGGGCAGATCACACCGCAGATGAAGGAGGTCGCCGAGCGCGAGCATCGCGACCCCGAGTACATCCGCGAGCGCGTGGCCGACGGCCGCATCGCCATTCCCGCCAACATCGTGCACATCAAAAAGGGCATGCGCGCCTTTGGCGTCGGTGAGGGCCTGTCCACCAAGGTCAACGTGAACCTGGGCATCTCGGGCGACAAGGCCGATGCCGCCGAGGAATGGAAGAAGGTCAAGATCGCCGAGGACTTTGGCGCCGACGCCATCATGGACCTCTCCAACTCGGGCAAGACACGCCAGTTCCGCCAGCAGCTCATCGACGAGACGCCGCTCATGGTAGGCACCGTCCCCATGTACGACGCCATCGGCTACATGGAAAAGCCGCTGGTCAAGCTCACCAAGGACGACCTGTTCGAAGTCGTGCGCGCGCATGCCGAGGACGGCGTGGACTTTATGACCATCCACTGCGGCATAAACAAGTCGGTCACCAAGACCTTTAAGGAGACCGGCCGCCTGATGAACATCGTGAGCCGTGGCGGCTCACTGCTGTTTGGCTGGATGGAGGTCACCGGTAACGAGAACCCATTCTATGAGTTCTACGACGAGTTGCTCGAGATTTGCCACGAGTACGACGTGACGATTTCGCTCGGCGACTCCTGCCGCCCGGGCTGCCTCTACGACTCCAACGACGCCACCGAGACCGCTGAGATGATCGAGCTGGGCAAGCTGTGCAAGCGCGCTTGGGCCGCCGGCGTCCAGGTCATGGTCGAGGGCCCGGGTCACATGGCGCTCGACGAGATCGCCGCCAACATGAAACTGCAGAAACGCCTGTGCCACAATGCTCCGTTCTATGTGCTCGGGCCGCTGGTGACCGATATCGGCGTGGGTTACGACCACATCACCGCTGCCATCGGCGGCGCCATCTCCGCCAGCTCCGGTGCCGACTTCCTGTGCTACGTGACACCGGCAGAGCACCTATGCCTGCCCAACGCCCAGGATGTGCTCGACGGCCTCATGGCCACCAAGATCGCCGCACACGCCGCCGACATCGCCAAAAAGGCGCCGCACGCCCGCGACATGGACGACAAGATGGGCCAGGCACGCCGCAAGCTTGACTGGGACGCCATGTGGGAGTGCGCGCTCGACCCGGTTACGGGCAAGAAGCGCTACGAGGAGTCCCCCGCCGCCACCGAGGGCACTTGCACCATGTGTGGCAAGATGTGCGCCGTCCGCACCGTCAACAAGATCTTCGAGGGCACCACGATCGACCTCGGCATAGAGGACTAACCCTGTCGCCGCGGCCGCCTCTGGCGGCGAGCTGGTGCCTGTCAATTGTTGACGTGTGAACATTTGCTTGCATTTGCGTAAAGATTGCATCGCCCGCCCGGGTTCGACATAGAGTCGGCCCGGGCATCTTTATAATGCTGGCTTAAAGACCCATTTGATTCCGACCGAACAAGGGAGCGAACATGGATCGTAGTAAGGTACCTGCCGTCCTGTCCATCGCGGGATCCGATTCCAGCGGCGGCGCCGGCATTCAGGCCGACATCAAGACCATCACGGCGCACCGCCTGTATGCCGAGACGGCCATCACCGCCATCACAGCGCAAAACACGCTGGGCGTCACCGCCGTACAGGATATCTCGCCAGATATCGTAGCCGCGCAAATTGACGCCGTTTTTGACGATATCCGCCCGAGCGCCGTCAAGATCGGCATGGTTTCTTCTGTCGAGATTATCGAAGTCATCGCCGACCGCTTGAGCGCCTGGAACGCAACGAACGTGGTCGTCGACCCCGTCATGGTCGCCACCTCGGGCGCGCGGCTGATTGCCGAAGATGCCGCCGAGGCGCTCACCCGCCGCCTGTTCCCGCTGGCGACGGTTATCACGCCCAATATTCCCGAGGCCATGGCCCTGCTCGACTACGAGGTCGACTCCGAGCGCACGCAGCAAAATGCTGCCATGCTCCTCACCCGCCGCTTTGGTTGCGCATCCCTCGTTAAGGGTGGGCATCTTGTCAACGAGGCCAACGATGTACTGGCCGAACCCGCGCCGCTCGATGACGAGGGCAACCATCTGGGAGATCCACTCACCACGTGGTTCCGCCACAAGCGTATCGATACCAATAACACACACGGCACCGGCTGCACGCTCTCGTCCGCCATTGCCTGCGCGCTGGCCCAGGGTATGGATCTTGCCGATGCCGTCAACGCTGGCAAGGCCTACCTGACAGGCGCTCTGGCCGCCGGCCTGAACATGGGCAAAGGCTCCGGCCCCGTCAACCACATGTGGCAGTATTAAGATTCGCAGTCCAAAACCACCGCAAAGGGGACAGGCACCCTTGCGGTGGTTCCCACAAACATCTCGATCTGTAACAGTTAAAGTCCATTTTTCGGCCCACCCGTTACAAATCGAGACATCCAAATTCCACTGAGAAGATAATCTCGATGTGTAACAGTAACTCGGCAAAATCGACCCTAGATGTTACAGATCGAGACAAACGACCGATATCGACCTAAATAATCTTAATCTGTAACATCTAGCCCGTTTTTGGCCTTACAACTGTTACAGATCAAAGCAAACCAACGAAACAAGCCGTCGCAAGGAGAACTATTGTGGTGGTTTGGGGCCGTGCTACTCACCGAGCATCTCTTGGAGCTTGGCCGCCACGGCGTGACCCAGGCTCTCATGGCTTTCGGGCATCATATGCAGATAGTCGATATCGCCCGGCTCGGCAAACTCCGCTGCATTCAAAAAGTCGCAGCCAAACTGCTCGGCTACGTGCGCGTAGTATTCAGCAAAATGCTCCGAGGCCTCGACGGAACGCTCGTCAAAATCGGTCATATATACATCGGCGATCTGCGGCTTGATCTTGATAGGAGCCATCAGCAGAATGCGCGGACAAGGCGCAGCGTCGGTCCACGGAAACGCGCGGACGGCGCGAATCAGCGCCATGGCGCCACGGGCGATATCGGCAGCCGTCACGTTAAAGACCGTCTTGCAGTCGTTGGTGCCCAGCATGATCACAATGGCGTCCAGTGGCTTATGGGCCTCGAGCAGCATCGGCAGCGCGCGGATGCCGTTAAGATTGGTGTCCAGATGGCACATGTCGTCGCGTACCGTCGTGCGGCCGTTGAGGCCTTCTTCAATTACATGCCAGCCCTCGCCTAAGTCACGTTGGGCCACGCCGCACCAGCGCACATCCCGCGCATAGCGCACCGCGGTGCCGTCGCGCATGCCCGCCGGATCGTAACCATAGGTGTTGCTGTCGCCAAAGCATAGAACGTTTTTCATCGTAAGCCCCTCGCTCAGTAAAAAGCCGACGGGAGCAGCCCTCCCGCCGGCTCGACCCATCTGTCAGCACGTACCGATTACAGGTACTTGCGCCAATCGTCCTCGTTCTCATCATCCTCGGTAGCAGCCTGGGCCTGCTCGGCGGCGCGAGCTGCCGCAGCGCGAGCGGCAACCTGGGCATAGGACTCCTCGTTGCGCTCGGGGAAGTTTGCCAGCACGTGCTCGAACTTGGCAAAATCCTCATCCCAGCGCGTAGAAGGCACGGCAAAGAAGACTTGCTTGACCTTAAAGTCGCCCGACGCGAGCTCCTTGCGGAAGAGCTCGGCCACGGCCTCGGCGTCAAAGCCGTTGTTGTCGCAGCCCCAAGCGCCCAGTACGAGCTTCTCGCGACCCAGCTCGTCGCAGATGGCAAGCACAAAGCGAATGCGGTCGCGCAGGGCATCCAGCAGAGCATCGTCGCTCACGCGATACTCCTGGCGGGCGCGCTTAACGTTGGGCGCGGCGGCCACGATCACGTCGGCGTATGCATGCACGTGGTTGCGATCGAAGCGCACCGCAGGCACCACCAGCGCACGGTTTCGGTAAAGCTCGCAGTTGATGTTGCGGCGACGGTTCTCGCCGTACCATTTGCGCTGCTTATCGAGAACGTTGTACAGATACGAATCGGCGCACAGCGTGGCCTCCTGGCCCAGATAACCCTGAATATAGCCACCGCCCGGATTGGTGAACGAGGCAAAGGCGAGCACGGCCATGTCGCAGAACTGCGCATAGCCACGACCGTTGTCCAAGATGGCCTGCGTGGCGGAGGCATCGAGCACGGTAACCTCAGGCAGGGACGCAGCAGGCTCCTCAGCAGGCGCGGACTCAGCTTCGGCGATTTCCTCGGCAGGCTCCTCGACGGGCTCAGGAGCTGCCTCGGTCTCGGGCGCTGCCTCGCTCTCGGGTGCCGCCTCGGTCTCGGCAGCCTCCGCGCCCTCGACGTCCTCGGCAACCTGTTCTTCAGCGGCCACAGCAGTCTGAACCTTGGCCTTCATCGCCGCGACAAAGCCGGCAGGCATACCGTCAAACTCGCGAACACCGGCAAGCGAACGCTCGATATCCTTGGCGCACGCTTCGGACACAGTTGACACGTGACGCTCGGCGGCCTTGGCACGGGCCTCGCGCTTGGGATTGGGCTGACCCGCTCGGTTGGACCTGCGGTTACGGTTCCTGTTGTCGACGTCTGCCATACGTGGCCACCTTTCCTGTCGCTGCCGCTATCGGCTTTTCCCATCCATGATACCCCGCCGCGTACAAAAAAGACGGCCCCGAAGGACCGCCTTTCGCATCGATTTGCCCGCACGGCAAGCACCGCCGCAATTCGCCACTAGTCGCGACGGCCAAGGATGTTCAGGATGCGCAGGAACACGTTGATAATGTCAACGAACAGATTGGACGCCATGAGCACGGCGTTGGGCAGCGTAGGCGGCACCGTCGTGGCAACATAGGTGTCGTAGCCAATAAAGCCGGCGAACACCACGATCACGATCAGGTCGGTGATGGACTGCGAGACGCCCATGAACATCAGCACGATCTCAACCAGAACAGTGGCGAGCAGAATGCCAAAACCGATGCCATATACGCGCTGGAAAAACTTGGGGAAGGTCACGCCCAGCGCGCCAAAGACAAAGGTGATGGCGGCCGTGGCGATAAAAGCGGTGTTGATGGTGGGCAGGTCGTAGTTGGCAAGGCCAAACGACGCGGTCAGGCCAAAGGTACTCGCAAAGATTACGTAGCCCACAAGGGACAGGCCCACGGACTGCTTGCTGGCGGCGGCCGACATCATGACCATGCCGACGATGGTCAAAATAAACGAGCCAAAGACCAGCGGCAAGGCTGCGCCGCTCATCATCATGCGCGCAAACGACATGGTGCTCGTAAAGTAGGCGCCGGCGCCCATGGCGCAAAAGCCCAAGAAAATCAGGGCAGACATGACAAGGTTGTACGCGCGCGGCGACATCTCCTTGGCACGGCTTGCACCGGTCTCGATGGGGCCGTTCTGATAGCCCTGAATATCGTTCATAATTTCGTCCTTTCAAAAGCGCCGCGACAGCGCAGTAGCTGACAAGATTCCTGTCATTGTACCCGAATGCCGTACGTCCTTACCTACGGCGCTCGCCCTCGAGCGTGCGATCAAAGGCCCAGACCCACCAACGCATCACGTGTGCCTGCGAGCCGTCCGCCCGCTCGCGCGTCTGGTCCTCCAGATACAACTCGGTCGCGTGCCCGCCAAAACGCACCTTATAGGTCGCCGTACGAACACCGTGAACCGTTAAGCCAAAGCCCGTGGACGAGACAATCTCGTCAATCGTAAAGCAACGACCGTCGACCCAGCAGACGGTGACCGGCACGACCTGTCCGCCCGCGAGGATGCGAGCCACGACGTCCACATACTGCTTGTGCACGCGCCGAGTTTTGCCATCTGTCTGTCGATATTCCATGTCTCCTATTATCGAACGCATGTTTGCATGTTGTAAAGCGAACAGACTGTGGTTTTGGAGTGTCGGAGCGAACGCGCGTGTCCGCATGGCGTGTTAGCAAAAAGAACACCCACGGTCAACAGGGCTAATATTCAATTTTAGTGCCAAAAAATTACTTCTCCCATCAGAACTCGGTAAAGAGACCCGCAGGAGGTGATACGATTTATCATGTTTTTGTAACGTGTCTGCAAACTTCGAGAAAGCCCATATATGGACGTAACGTTCTCAACCTTCCTCGGCCAAATTGTGTCGAACCCAGTCCTTGCCGTCACCGTGATCCTCGCGTTGGGCGCCATCTTCGTCAATGGATGGACCGACGCGCCCAACGCCATCGCGACCTGCGTCACTACGCGTTGCATGCCCGCCCGCGCCGCCATTCTCATGAGCGCCGCATTCAACTTCCTCGGCGTGCTCATCATGACGCACTTTAACGCGAGCGTCGCCAACACCATCTCACATATCGTCGACTTTGGCGGAAACAGCACCATGGCGCTCGCCTGCCTATGCGCGGCGCTGTTCTCCATCGTCGTCTACGGCGCCACTGCGTCGCGTTTTGGCATCCCCACCTCGCAAAGCCACAGCCTTATCGCCGGCCTGACCGGTGCCGCCATCGCCCTCGGCGGTGCGAGCAGCGTCAACGTCCACGAGTGGATGAAGGTCATCTACGGCCTGGCGCTCTCCATAGGCCTGGGCTTTGTCATGGGCTGGGTCCTGTGCAAGCTCGTCTCGATTCTTTTCGCCGCCGCCAACAGGCGACGTGCCAATGTCTTCTTTAAATACGCTCAGATCGCGAGCGCCGCGGCCATGAGCTTTATGCACGGCGCGCAGGATGGACAGAAGTTCATCGGCGTGCTCTTTTTAGGCGTGGCCTTTGCCAGCGGCCAGACGAGCGTCGGCGATGCAGGCATCCCCATCTGGATTATGCTGCTGTGCTCGGCCACTATGGGCATCGGCACCAGCGTGGGCGGCGAGCGCATCATCAAGTCCGTCGGCCAGAGCATGGTCAAGCTCGAAAAGTACCAGGGCTTCTCCGCCGACCTGGCGGGCGCCGCGAACCTGCTGCTTGCCACCCTTACCGGCATCCCCGTGTCCTCCACACACATCAAGACCTGCGCCATCATGGGCGTCGGTGCCGTCAAGCGCCTCTCGGCCATCAACTTCGGCGTCGTCAAGGACATGATGTTCACCTGGTTCTTCACCTTCCCTGCCTGCGGACTCATCAGCTTTGTCATGGCCAAGCTGTTCATGATGTTCCTCTAATCAAACCGAGCGTCCATCCGGACCGCAACACTTCGCCCACCCGTCTTCGCCTCGAAAGGACCCACCCATGGCAAAGAAACCCGATTCGTTCTACTTTGATAACTACGTTGCCTGCGCCGACCTCGCCGTTCAGGCAGCCGAGCTGCTCACCAAGATTTTTGAGAACTTTGACCCCGCGCAGATCCACGACATGCTCGATAAGATGCATGCGATTGAGCATGCGGCCGACAAGAAGCACCATGAGCTCGAAGACGCCTTGCTCACCGCCTTTATCACCCCGCTCGAGCGCGAGGATCTGGATCTGATGAGCTGCTCACTCGACACCGTACTCGACCGCATCGAGGGCGTCGTGCAGCGCGTCTACTTCACCAACATCCAGAGCATCCATCCCGACGCCATTGTCATCGCCCACAAGGTGACTGACGCCTGCCGCGCCATGAAAGACCTGATGGTCGAGCTGCCCAACTACCGCAAGTCCAAGACCCTGCGCGAACTCGTCATCCAGATCAACACCATCGAGTCCGAAGCCGACGAGCTCTATATCAACGCCATGCGCAACCTGCACGTTAACGGCAAGGACCCGCTCGAGGTCATCGCCTGGCGTGACGTGTACGCCTTCCTGGAGTACTGCGCTGACTGCTGTGAGAATGTGGCCGATGTTGTGGATTCGATTGTCATGAAGAACAGTTAATTGGGGGTACGTGCCCCGGCGGTCGCGGGCCCGGCCACTAATAACCTTTTTCACTCCGGCTGCAAGCAGAGTCGTTCAAAAGGTTATTAGTGGCCGGGCCCGCTCCCTTACGTACCACCATTGGGAACTTTGGCTGATAGTTATAGCGCAATGGGGGTTTGGCTGAAGGGACCTTTGGTATCCGTTCGGACACTTTGGCCCTCGATGAGCGTTTGGCTGATTGCTGCTTTGGGTACCGTTTGGGTTACTTTGGGTTTGTTTGATTTTTAATTGTTGGAGGGCTTGTATGTCTTATTTGGATCTGGCTCGGGATCGGTATTCTTGTCGTTCTTTTGAGAATCGTTCTGTGGAGCAGGCTGTGGTGGATGCCATTGTTGAGGCTGGGCGTATTGCTCCTTCTGCTTGTAATAATCATCCAACCCGTGTGATGGTGTTGGATACGCCTGAGCTTCTGGAGAAGGCAGCTGCTTGTCAACCTCGGTTTGCTCGTGATGAGTCTATCTTTGGCGCTCCGCTTGTCTTCCTTATTTGCAGCGTTACCGGTGATGCTTGGGTGCGCCCGTATGACCAGATGAATTCTAGTGAAATCGACACCTCAATCGTGTGTGATCAGATGATGATGGAGGCCACCGAGCAGGGCCTGGGAACGTGCTGGGTATGCCATTTTAAGCCTGAGGTGGCGCAGGAGCAGTTCAATCTGCCCAAGGGCGTCTATCCCTATCACATGCTCGTCTGTGGATATCCTGCCGACCACATCGCCGATCCCGAGCATCGCGAGGCCCGTACCATTCCCCTCTCCGACTTCCTCCTCAAGTAGGTTTTGGGACATGCCTTAAAACCTACCCTTGACCGCTCACCCGTTCGCCGAGTTCTGCGCCATTATGTGCAGGGCTCGGTTTTTTATGTTACGCGCTCCGGCACAGTCATAAAAAAGGACCCGCAAGCTGCGGGTCCTTTCTAGGCACTAAATTGTAGGCCGAATGTTAGTCCAGGTCGTCGGCAGCAAAGTTGTCGATCGGGGCGAAGGGATCGGCCACGGGGACAACCGGGTCAGCGACGGGCAGCGGCTCGGCGGGAACAGTCACTGCAGGAGAAGCGGCAGAACCGACCGGCGTGGAGGCCATCAGATCGGCCGGGAAGGAATTCTGGGCATCGTCCATGAAGTGCTGGATGAGCTTGAGATACTCTGCCTTGAACTCCTCACGGGAAGCCTTGAGACGATCGATCTCCTCGAGCTCGGCCTGCTTCTCGGTCAGAGCCTGGCGGATAACCTCGCGGGCCTTGGCGTCAGCCTCGTTGCGGATACGCTCAGCGTTCTCGTTGGCATCGTTGACGATGGTCTCAGCGGTCTGCTGGGCAGCGATCAGGGCAGCGGAAATCTGGCGCTCCTGAGCGGAGAAGTCAGGGGCGGGAGCAGCCACGGGGGCGGCAGGAACGGCCTGGGCGGTGGCATCCTGAGCTTGGGCAAGCTGAGCCTGCGCATCGGCAAGCTGCTGCTCGGTAGCAGTCAGGCGACCCTTAAGGTCGACGATCTTAGCGAGCATAGCGTCAACCTCGGAGGACAGCGTCTCCAAGAAGACGTCGACCTCAGCAGGATCGTAGCCACGCTTGGCCTCAGAGAAAGTCTGAGCCTGGATGTCTGCAGGGGTAATAGCCATAACAAGTCTCCTTTTTCATCGCCTCGGCGCTACACGCCCGACGTAAGTTACTAAGTCAGTTCTACACGAGTATACCTATAAGAAGCTGCAGAACCAGCCTCTGCACCAACTGCAACGCAATAATCGCAACGACCGGCGAAAAATCGATACCGCCCATCGGCGGGATGAAACGACGGAACAGGTTGAGCCACGGACCGCACACGCTATCAAGCACCGCGGCAATATCCTGAAGCAAACCACCCTGCTTCATGGGAATCCACGTCATAAAGCAGTAGACGACAATGAGCGTGGAATAGAAGTTGAACAGCGTGTTGACCAGCTGGACGATAGTGTAGATGTTGATGGGAATCTCCTCGTCTTGTCTTTACTTAAGGTAGCCGTCGGCACGAAGCTTCTTGAGATCGGAATCTTTGACCTCGCAACCGGCGGGCAGCACCATGAACACGCGGTCGCCCACCTCCTTGACCGTGGCACCCAGACCGCAGGCAAAGCCGTAAGAGAAGTCCAAGACGCGCTTGGCAACTTCGGTGCGTACGCCCACAAAAATCAGTGCGACAGGCTGCTTGGTGCGAACGCGGCGCACCACGGTCTCCACGTCGTCATAGCTCTCGGGGCGCAGGACATAGGCCGGCAGCTGCGGCGTGGCGTTGATGATATTGCTCGCATAGGCCGAGGCATCGCTCGGTGCAGGCGCGGGTGCAGCGGCGGCACGGGCGCGGGTATTCTCGGCGTAGCTCGACGGCGTGTCATAGGCACCAGGACGATAACCGCTCGCAACACTGTCCTGCGAGCGCGAAGGCGGGTTATACGTCGTGGCATGGCGGGAGTCATCGCCGACCAGCTGACCGGAGCGCGTATACACGGCAACCGACTCAGCTTCACCGCGGCGCGTCTGGCCAAGCAGGCCGTTGCTCGGCTCGTCTTGGGTGTAGAAGCCCTCGCCCGAAGCACCACTGTAGCCGTTGTTCTGATAGCCATCGTCGTAGCCGTCATCGTAGCCGTAGTCGTCGTCCTGGCCATAACCCTGGTCGTAACCCTGCTGGCCGCCCAGGTGCATCTTATTTTTAATCTCGTCAAGGAAGCCCATGGTTGTGTCCTCTCGCGGTTTAGTGCAGGCGCCCCGATAATCAGTGCGCACTTCAGAGCCTTATTTTACTGCAAACTCCGGGCTAAATACTACCCTGCCCAGGCGAACGAGCGTAGAGCCCTCCTCAAGGGCAGACTCAAAGTCCTCGCTCATACCGCAGGAAAGCTCAGGCAGGTTCAAATCGGGATGCGCCGCCTCCAGCTCATCCCTCAGCTCACGAAGCCCCGCAAAGGTGCGGCGTGCCACATCCTTATTCCCCCGGGGCGCCATAGTCATAAGCCCCTGTACGCAAATTCCCTCAAGTTCTGCAAGCTCACCCGCGGCGGCGCGAATCTCATCGGGTGAAAAGCCTCCCTTCGACTCCTCACCACTCACATTGACCTCAATGAGCACACGCTGGGGGCCGACGAGCTCGCCTGCCTCAATCTTGCGAACAGCACGACTCGAGATCGCCTGCGCCAGATGCAGCGAACCCACCGAGTGAATCAGCTCGGCTGAGCCCAGCACCGCATTGATCTTATTGGTCTGCAGGTTGCCGATCATATCGAAGCGCACCTCGGGCAGCTCCGGATGCTCCGCCAGACCCGTGAGCTTGCGAACCAGCTCCTGCGGGCGGTTCTCGGCAAAATGGCGATACCCCGCCTGGATGGCGGCAACGGTCTCATCGACACCAACGGTCTTGGACACGGCAATGAGGCTCGCGGCGTCGTGGGGACGGCCCGCGCGATCGAGCGCCGCATAAAAACGTTCCAGAATCTGCTCGCGGCGAGCGCGCATCAAGTCCAAATAGTTATCCATTGCCAATCGCCTCCGCTGACAGCCAAACAAGTAGTCCCATGCTAACGCAAGAGCGCGGCCCCGCATGTGCAAGGCCGCGCTCACTTAGGTATTTACAATCTTTCGACGAACGGGGTTACTTACTCCTCGTCGTCCTCGCCATCGTCCTCATCCTCAAGATGATCGAGCAGGTAGCGAAGACCCTCGCTGACCTCGTTAACGGGCACCTTGGCAACGTAGCGTGCATCGACGGCGGGCCTCATGATAACACCCTCGCCCGAAGGCACGCGCATGCTCTCGAGCTCATCCTCATCAGTGCAGGCGATATCACCGGCAGTCATACGCTGTCCGGTCAACAGGAAGGTCAGACGGCAGGCGGCATCGATGGAAATCGAGGCGATGCGATCGAGATAGCGCGATACCATGATGGCGCGGCGCAGGTCGTCATAGTTGCTGTCGTCGTCCATAAAATCGCCCGTGTCCATGCGGTTAAAGGTGCGGAAGAACTTCTCGTAGGCGGCGTGCACTGGCTCGTCCTCGACGGCCAAGTTGCAGATGATGGACATGTCGTTGGTGACGAGCGCAGAAAGCGAAGAGCCCAGCACCTGGTAGACGGCCTCAGCCTCGGCCTCGACCGTGCCGACAAGCTCCTTGGGCAGCGAGATGTCGGCCTTGATCATATGACGCGTGGCGCGGCAAATCTGGCGAACCTTATCGGTCATGCGCTGCAGGTTAAAGTCGACGTAGATGATCGTCTGCAGCAAGCGGAAGTCGGAGGCGACCGGTGACTGCGTGGCAATCAGGTTGTAGCAGACGGCCTCCAGGTTGGCGCAGCGTGCGTCAATCGAAAGCGTGCGCTTCTTGGTCTTGGTGGCGAGCTTGCGGTCGTCGGTCACATAGGCCTTCACGGCATCGTGGAGGGCCAGATCGACGGCCTCGTAGATGCTCAGCATCTCGTGACGGGCCTCGATGAGCTGACGGGAAAACAGTTTGCGCATGGTTCACTCCAATCAGTTGGGTGCGGTCATGCCGCCCGCACAGTGAATACGCACCGGACCAGATCCGATCGGCTTGGGACTAGTCGCACCGATCAGCCAAAGCGGCCGGTGATATAGTCTTCCGTCCGCGAGTCCACCGGGCTGGTGAAGATCGCGTCGGTTTGACCATACTCGATGAGCGTAGCGGGCTCGCCGGCAACTTCCTGCAAGAAGAATGCGGTGTAGTCGCTAATGCGAGCTGCCTGCTGCATTGAATGCGTGACGATGATGATCGTCATCTCGGGCGCCAGCTCGGCCATCAGATCCTCGACCTTAGAGACGGACGTGGGGTCGATGGCGGAGCAGGGCTCGTCCATCAGAAGGACATCGGGTTGCACCGCAAGCACGCGCGCGATGCACAGACGCTGCTGCTGACCGCCCGAGAGCGCCAAACCATCCTTGTTGAGCTGATTGGATACCTCTTTCCAGAGGTTGGCGCGCTTGAGCGATTCTTCCACGATGTCATCGAGGTCACTTTTGCTAGTCACGCCCTGCAGACGAGGGCCAAAGGCGACATTCTCGTAGATGGATTTAGGAAACGGGTTGGGCTGCTGAAAGATCATGCCCACGCGACGACGGAGATCGACCGGGTCGACACCCTCGGCATAGATATCGTTGCCGTCGAGCGTCATGGTGCCCTCGACGCGCGTGCCCTCGATCAGGTCATTCATGCGGTTGATGCAGCGCAAAAACGTCGACTTGCCGCAGCCCGAAGGGCCAATAAACGAGGTGATGGCGTTTTTGGCGATGTTGAGGTCAAGCCCCGTCAGCGCATGAAAGTCACCGTACCAAAAGTTGAAATCCTTGGCCGTAATGGCCGCTTGCTCCAACGTGGGAGCGGACTGATAAACGGACATGGGACTCCTTAACTAGCGACGCTTGCGCGACAGGAAGCGCGCAAACAGGTTGAAGGCCAGAATGATCACCATCAGCAAGAGCGCGGTGCCGTAGGCTGCGTTCATGTTGATGCCGTCGTTGGCAAGCAGATACAGGTGAACCGTCATGGGGCGGCCGGAATCGAGCGGCGAAATAGGTAGATTGATGGCCTGCCCCATGGTATAGAGCACCACCGCGGTCTCGCCAATGGCACGGCCGATGGCGAGAACGATGCCCGTGGCAATACGGCCAAAGGCAGAAGGAAGCACGATCTTGGAGACAACCTGCCACTTGGTGGCGCCCAGGCCATATGCGCCCCAGCGGATATAGCGCGGAACGGCGCGAATGGCCTCTTCGGTGGTACGCATGACGATGGGAAGCATCAAGAGCGCGAGTGCCAGGGCGGCCGAGACCATCGAAAGGCCCAGGCCCATGGCCTCGACAAACAAGGCGTAGCCAAACAGGCCCATAACGATGGAGGGCACCGAGGCCAAAGCGTCAGCAGCGTAGCGAATGAGCTCGACGACCTTGCCCTGCTTGGCGTACTCGGCCAGATAGACGGCTGCCAGCACAGCGATCGGCGTGCAGATAAGCATGGCGAGCGCCGTCACGTAGACGGTCGAGACGATCGTGGGCCAAATTCCGCCCTCGGCGTTGACGCCCTGGGGCCAACCGAAGATAAAGTCGAGCGAGATGTGTGGCAGGCCGTTGATGACCACGTAGGCGATGATAGCGACCAGCACCAGCGTGGTGATGTAGGCAGCGGCACGAAACACGCAAAGCATGATCTTGTTGGACAGGTCCTTGTTGATGCGGCCCTTCTTGCCGTGGGAAAGGGCACGCTTGATGCGCTCGCGCGACGAGGTCGTATCGACCGTCGTGTCAACGGAATCGGACATAGCCTACCCCCTCTTCTTCTTGGAAATCAGACGGACGATGCCCACCAGCGTGGCGGAGATGATAAACAGGACCACGCCCATGCCGAACAGCGCCGAGCGATGCAGACCCGAGGAATAGCTCATGTCGAGCGCGATCTGGCTCGTGAGCGTCGAGATAGGGCTCGCAATGCTGTCGGGAATAACCGGGGCGTTACCTACGACCATGAGCACGGCCATGGTCTCGCCGATGGCACGGCCCATACCCAGCACGATGGCATCAACGATACCCAGCTTCGCGGCAGGTAGCACGACCTTATAGATGGTCTGCCACTTGGTGGCGCCCATGGCATACGATGCCTCGCGAATGCCCATGGGAATGGAATTGAGAGCATCGATGGTGAGCGTGGTGATGGTAGGGACGATCATGATGGCGAGCACAAACCACGCCGTCAGCGCACCAAAACCAAGGCCGCCGGTCAGTTGTGCGATAAACGGGCGGATGATGATCATGCCAAAGAAACCATAGATGATAGAAGGGATGCCGGCCAACAGGTCAACGGCGGGGCTGATGAGCTTGCGCACGCGCTTGCTGGCAATCTCGACCAGGTAAACGGCCGTACCCACGCCCAGCGGCACGCCCATGGCGAGCGCACCGACGGTCACCAGACCCGAGCCGGCAAGCAGCGACAAGATGCCGTAGTGGCCCTCGGAAGGCGCCCACGTAAAGCTAAAGAAGTCCGCCAGACCGATGTCGGTAAAGACGGGCAGCGCCGAGTACGTGGTAAAGACAAAAATCAGGATGACGGTAACGACCGCCAAGAACGCGCAGGCAAAGAAGATCCACTGCAGCGCCTTCTCCTTGATATAGGTACTGCGCGATACGAGCGCCAGCTCGCGCTTCTTGGGCGTCTGAACATTCTGCTCAGTCTGGGAGTTTTCCTGTGCTTCCATGCTACTCACTCCCCTTCTCGTCGTTGGTGACGGGAATAAAGCCCGCCTCGCGAATCTGCTTGTCCATCTTTTCGGACGTCACATAGTCGATGTAATCCTGCGCCTGCTGCGAAGGCGCACCCTTCACAAAGAAGTAAAGGTCGCGCGAGATGGGATAGCCGCCACTCGCGACCGTCTTCTCGGACGCCTCAACATGATTGACCGAGACGGCCTTGACCGAGGTCTTGGCGTTGAGGCTATCGACGAAGCCCAGCGAAATGTAGCCGATGGCCCCACGCGAACGAGATACCACGTCGCGCACCTGGCCCGTACCCGAAAGAACAGCCGAGCGGCGATCGAACGGCGTGCCATCCATCACGATGGTACGGAAGGCCTCGCGCGTACCGGACGCCTCGTCTCGGTTGATGACCTGAATCCTCAGGTCCTCGCCACCGACCTCTTTCCAATTGGTAATCTTGCCGGCGTAGATATCGCGGAGCTGCTCGGTCGAGAGGTTATCGACCGGGTTATCGTCGTTCACGATGACCGCGATACCGTCGTGGGCAATTACGATGGGGGTCAGGCCCAGATCCTGTTCGTCGGCATTGAGCCCACGGGAGGAGCTGGCGATATCGGCCGTGCCGGCGCTGACGGCCTCGATGCCAGCGGAAGAACCCAAACCGGAAACGAGCACGTCGATGCCGGTCTCCTCCTTAAAGCCCTCGGCCGCAATCTCGGCGATAGGAAGGCAGGTCGTGGAGCCAGCGACGGTAATGGAAGAGGTAGAAGATCCCGAAGAACAGGCACACAGCGTAAGTGTAAGCACAGCGGCGCTCAGGACCGATACGATCTTTCTCATAGCATCACGCCGATCGCAGCATGGCGCCCACAGGTGCCGTCCTCGTTACGGTAGGAATAAAAGCGGTCGTTCTGACGCACGGTCGAAAGCTGGGTATCCACGATATCATCCGCGTCGACACCGACATCTACCAGCGCCTCGCGAATGGCAGCGGAAAGATCGAGCATGCGAGAGGTACTCGCATCGATGCAAGAGAACTCGGCGGCAAAGCGATCCATGAGTTCCTGGGATACCTCATATTCGTCACCCAAGATATGGGGGCCGATATAGGCGGAAACGTCGCCCGCATCGCAGCCGGCAGCATCGCAAAGCGCCTGGCACGCCTTGGCAGAAATACGTGCAATCGTGCCCTTCCAACCGGAGTGCACCACGGCAAATCCGCCAGGGGCCACCAGCACCACGGGAACGCAGTCGGCAAAGCAGAGCAGCACGGGCACGTTATGCGCCGTACAGACGATGGCATCGCAGCCCGCGGCAATCTGCTCGCGGACGTCCTCAAGGTCATCGGCGCCATTCGAGGTCACCGCAACGATATGGTCACCATGGACCTGATTGGGAACGAGCAGGTTGTGCTCGCACTCCACGGCACCCATAGCCTCGAGTGCGCGGCGACGATTTTCTTGAACAGCAAAGGGATCATCGCCAACATGCGAGCCCAAGTTGAGTGAGGAGTACGCATCTTCGGAAACGCCACCGGCGCGCTCGGTGAAGGCAAAGCGAACATCGGATGTCGCGCCCTCCACCAACGTAACTCCATCATGGTCGACACGCGAAACTTTGTCCGCACGTGCTGCCATACTAAAGCCTCCTAATAACACAAGTACCGCGGCATCGCCGCTACAGCCCGCGTTTATACGGCTGTCATACTTCTCTAAAAGGATACCTGCTGCGCTGGAGGCAATCGTAAAGGGAACGTAAAGAGATTGGAGGTTCTAGTTTACAAAGTCGAAATAAAAAGGGCGCGTCCATACGGACACGCCCCTGTGCACAACAATGCAAAGAACGACTTAGAAGCTACCGCGCTTCAGGAAGTCGGGAAGCTCGAACTGATCGTTGCCGAAGTTAGGAAGCTCGGTGCCACCGACGTTGCGGGTCGGAGCGGCCTGAGCCGGGCTGGTGGCCGGAGCGGTGCGCTGCGGCTCAGCGGAGGCAGCGGCCTTGCTCTGAGACTGCTGAGCAGCAAAGAGCTCGTCCTGACGGTTAACGTTGGAGTCGGAGAAGCCCGTAGCGATGACGGTGATACGCACCTGATCGCCCAGGGACTCGTCGACAACGGTACCGAAGATGATGTTGGCCTCGGGGTCGACGGCGTTGGCGACAACGTCGGCGGCGTCGCTGATCTCCTGGATGCCCAGGTCCTTGGAACCGGCGATGGAGAGCAGCACGCGCGTGGCGCCATCGATGGAGCTCTCGAGCAGCGGGCTGGAGATGGCCTGCTGGGCAGCGTCGACGGCACGGGTATCCCCAGAAGAGGTACCGATACCCATCATGGCGGTACCGGCCTGCTTCATGATGGTCTTAACATCGGCGAAGTCCAGGTTGATGATACCGGGGACGGTGATGAGGTCGGTGATGCCCTGGGTGCCCTGGGAAAGGACGCCATCGGCAATCGCGAAGGCCTCGAGCATGGTGGTCTTCTTCTCGGCGATGTCGAGCAGCTTATCGTTAGGGATGACGATCATGGTGTCGACGCAATCGGAGAGGGTCTTAATGCCCTCCTCGGCGCTCTTCTTGCGCTTGCGGCCCTCGAAGGTGAAGGGCTTGGTCACGACGGCGACGGTCAGCGCACCGACCTCGTTCATCGCGATATCGGCAACGATGGGAGCAGCGCCGGTACCGGTGCCACCGCCCTCGCCGCAGGTGATGAACACCATGTCGGCGCCAGCGAGCGCCTCGGCAATGTCGTCGCGGGACTCATCGGCAGCCTTGCGGCCAACCTCGGGGTTGGCGCCGGCGCCCAGGCCGCGGGTAAGGTCGGTGCCGATGTGCACCTTGATATCGGCATCAGAGATCGCGAGTGCCTGAGCATCGGTGTTGATGGCAACAAACTCGACGCCGCGGATGCCCTCTTCGATCATTCGATTGACCGCGTTGGTACCGCCGCCGCCGACGCCGACCACCTTAATGACGGCAAGGTAGTTGTTGATCTCTGTCTCGTGCATGTCGGTCCTCCGAACAAAGGTTATAGCCATAGCATGGGTCGACCCCTGCGCACATTAACCTTCAGGTTGAAAGTAAATGCAAAGGTAAACCGTATTATGTTTGCACATTATGAACGTATCAGTCAAATAATTGACCGTGAAAACCAAACAAACCAGATAAACGGCGTGGTATGGCCCCTCAACAAAGCATCAACCAGCGCTACGAGGTCGGAGCGTTCCTAAATGTATAGTTACCCGGAGAGCGCACATTGATATACGTTACGCCCTCTACCTGCGAAAGCAGCTTGGTGACTACGCGCTCCTTCTTGACGATATCGTCCGAATCGCCCAGCGACACCTCAATGCCGTTATTGAGGTTTGCCGAGATGGCTTCGACCGAAGGCGTGGAAATATCCTTGACTTGTCCCAAGAACTCGCTCGAAAAACCACGCACATAATCCAAGCCAGCCTTAACGGCCTTGGAGCTCACTGCCTGGCCGGAAACCGGAGCGACATCCGCCGAGACATCAGTCAACAACACCGCGCCATAGTGCTTAGCGAGCGCCAGCGCGGCATCGATTCCGGTCAAGGTATTTGAGCCCTGCCCTGTCGTGATGACGTTGCCTTGGTCGTCCACTTCGACCGACGTCGACAGTGGGGCGATCCAGGTGTCATCATCCCCGATGGCCCAGGCAAGGTCATCGGAACTGATATAGGCAATTGCGATGACCTTGCGCTCCATCGGCGTAATGATGAGCGTATGCGGGAACTGACGCTGGACATCCACGCCCGAGACCCACGGATTCTGCTTGAGGTCCTCGGTAATCTGGTCGGGATCGACGTTAAAAAGCGACGTTCCCTCGGGCAAATCGATCAGCTGGATAGCATCGTGCTTCGTCACATGCTCGCTGCCTTGAATCTGAATATCAGTGGCGGTAAACAATCCAGAGTTGATCACCACGATGGCAACGACGACGAGCACGGCCAAGGCGGCCAGAACGCCGCCCACGATTTTGCCTTTGCCTGCAACGACAGAAGCGGCGTCTGATGTTTTATTTACCATCGCCCCAAGTGAAGACAACGGGTTGACGCTTTTTTTACCCGAAGGCTTCTTGGCGGTAGCCGGCACCGATGTCAGCGAGCGCGGTTTCGATGCGCCCAGCGTGCGACCTGGACGCGGCGCTTTAGTTCCCGTCGAGGGCTTAGGAGTTGCCATGGGACGGGCAGGTTTGGCGCCCATAACAGGCTTTGACGTCACCGAGGGACGCGAGGACTTTTTTGCGGCCGGACGATTACCGAGCTGCGAGCCGACAACCGGACGACTGGTCTGTCGAGCATGCCCGACAGACTTAGAGTGCGCGACGGTATTGCGTTGAGGTTTGGCAGGCGCGCCGGAACGCCCTCCGGCGCGGCGGAAGGTGGGTTTCGATGCTCTAGAAGCCGAGGAATTTAACTTCCGGTCTGAGCTCGATGCCATACGCCTCCCTCACCTTTCCGTGCACATGTCTGATAACCGCGGCAACGTCATCGGCCGAGGCAGTTCCGTTATTAACGATAAAATTAGCGTGAACGGGCGAAACTTCCGCGCCGCCAATCGAAAAACCCTTTAATCCACAATCCTCGATAAGCTTGCCCACACTCGCATCGGGCGGGTTACGAAAGACCGACCCGCAGGATGCGCGACCCATGGGCTGCGTACGCTTGCGCCTCGTCAGGTACCGTTCCATGCGCTCGCGAATGTCGGCCTTGGGCGCCGGTTTAAGCTTGAGCACGCACTCGAGGATGATCTCATTGCGGGGAAGGCTACATTCGCGGTAGCCCCAAGTGATCTCGGACCCCGCATAATGCTTGATACCGGATGCCGGGTCAAACGTTACGACATCCTCAACCAGCGAGCCAATCCACTCGGTCCGTGTGCCGGCATTCATAGATATCGCACCGCCAACCGAGCCAGGGATGCCAACGGCAAACTCAAGGCCCGAGAGGCTACGCGACAGGGCATCGTTGACCAGGCGCGCAAACATCACGCCCGCACCGACCGTCAGCGTACAACCGTCATCGGCAACAACCGTGCGCTGAAACTCACGTCCGAGCGAAATGACGGCGCCGCGATAACCGCCATCGGCAACCAGCAGATTGGAGCCCTTGCCGATGATGACCCACGGCACCTGCTCGCGATCGAGCACCGCCACGGCGCGGCGAAGGGCATGATAGCTATGGCACGTCACAAAGAGGTCGGCCTTGCCGCCGATACGATAGCTCGTATGACGCGCAAGGCGCTCGTCCTCGATCACATCCGTGTCGATCATGCCCGAGAGCGCCATGACGGCGTTAAACAGAGCCATTAGACTTAAGCGTCTTTCTTGGCAGTCAGATACTCGATGAACTCGGGACCGACGGTCGTAACGTCACCAGCACCCATGGTGAGCAGCAGGTCGCCCTCGCCCACCATCTGCTCGAGCTCCTGGTTGAGCTCAAGACGGCTGGAGCAATACACGACCTCCTTGTCAGGATGCTTGGCGCGCACGGTATCGGCGAGCATCTTAGAGGTGACACCCGGAATGGGCATCTCGCCAGCCGAGAACACATCAATCAGCAGCAGTTTATCGGCATTGGCAAATGCATCGGCAAAGTCGTCGCACAGGGCCTGCAGACGCGAATAGCGGTGCGGCTGGAACACGACGTCGACATACTTGTAGCCCAGCGACGAAGCGGCAGCAAGCGTCGCCTTGATCTCGGTGGGGTGATGGCCGTAATCATCGACCACGGTGATGCCATCGATATCGCCCACGTGGGTAAAGCGACGGCGGACGCCCTCAAAGCTCGAGAGCGCCTTGGCGGCGGCGTCGATGTCAAGGCCCAGGACATGGGCGACGGTGAGCACCGCCGTGGCGTTGAGCATGTTGTGGCGACCGGGATTGCTCTTGATCTCCACAGCGTGCTCAGTGCCGTCCTCAAAGCGAACGATAAAGTCGCTCTGGATGCCCTTGACATCCGGGTGCATGCAGACGATGTCGTTGCTCTCGGCAAAGCCGTAGGAAAGCACGTGACGACCCGTCGACTTGGCGAGCTCGACCAGATGCGGGTCCTCACCGCAGACGATGACGGTGCCGTCCTCGCCCACCAGGCTCATGAATTTGGCGAAAGTTGCCTCGATCTCCTCGATACCCGAGTAGTGATCGAGGTGGTCGGCCTCGACGTTGGTCACAATGACCACGTTGGGGTTCAGGAACAGGAAGGAGCTGTCGGACTCGTCGGCCTCGGCGACAAAGTAGTCGCCCGAGCCGTTCTTGCCGTTCGTGTCATAGCCCTCGACGATGCCACCGATCAAGAAGCTCGGATCCAGACCCATGCGGTCGAGCATGGTGGCGCACATCGAAGACGTGGTGGTCTTGCCATGCGTGCCGGCAACAGCGACGGTGGTGTAGCCGTGGCCCAAAGCAGAGAGCATCTTAGCACGGGGCCACACGGGAATACCAAGCTCGCGAGCGCGCACGAGTTCAGGGTTGGACTCCGGAATAGCGGTGGAGACAACAACCACGTCGGGCTTGACCTCGTCGATCGTGGCGGCCTCATGGCCCACATGCACCTTCACACCAGCGCGGGTAAGCTGGCGGATATAACGTGACGTCTTAAGGTCGGAGCCGGTAACGGCATAACCGCGCTCGTGCAGAACGAGGGCGATGCCGCTCATGCCGGCGCCGCCGATACCGATAAAGTGGGCGCTCTTAAACTCGGGCGCGGAGGTTGCAGTCTGGGAATCAGCCATGTGCTCGTGTACTCCTTGCGTAAACACTGCCTGTAACCCGTTAACTGTACCGCACCTACCGCATCAGCGCGAGGGCGACCGACGATATCCCGTCTAACTAACGCAAACCCTCTACCGCATCCGCCAGAAGAGCGGCGGCCCTATCCTGGGCCAGACCACGCGCCGCCTGACGCATG
>DXMX01000012.1:3082-10496 GCA_019413955.1 Collinsella sp. | reverse complement strand
AACGGGCATTGGTGGTTTGGTGGTCGGCCGTCGCATGCGGGTACGGCACGAGCACCGAAGGCACGGCGAGTGCAGCGATCTCGGCCACGCTCGATGCGCCCGAACGCGAGAGCACCAAATCGGCAGCAGCCAGCATATCGCCCATGTTGTCGATGTAAGGCTGGACGCGGTAACGCTTCGCCTCCTCGGGCGTCAGCGCCAAAGCGCGCTCGGTCTCCTCAAAGCCGTCGGCACCCGTCGAATGCAACACATAGAGGTTCTTGCGCGAAAGCAGCTCGTTTTTGAGCGAAGCCACACGCTCGTTGAGGTGCTGGGCGCCAAGTGAACCGCCAAAGACGAGCAGCAGCGTAGCGTCCTCGGGAACGCCAAGTGCCTTGCGGCCGCGAGCGCGATCGCCCTCGATCACCGAGCGACGTACGGGGTTGCCGGTCATGAGCACGTGGTCAGGGTCACCTTCGCGCTCAAAGACCGAACGCGCTGCCGGCACCGAGATGCACACGCGGGCGGCGTGGGAGCTCATCATCTTGTTGGCCAGGCCCGGAACAGAGTTCTGCTCATGCAGCAGATACGGAACGCCTGCGCCCTTGCACCACCCCAGCAGCGGAACCTCGACATAGGCACCAAAACCAATGGCGGCATCGGGCTTGCCGACCTTTGAGAAATGACTGGCGAGCGCACGCTTGGCCTTGTTGACACGCCACAGCGAGGTCAGCGCCGTCCAAGGACGGGAGCGGTCGAAGCCCGTGACCGTAATGGGCACAAAATCAAACCCAGCCTCGGGGACCAGACGACCCTCGAGCTTGCGCGACTGGCCCACGAACACAACGTGGTGGCCACGGTCACGCAGCTCTTCGGCCAAGGCGAGCGCGGGGTTGATGTGCCCGGCCGTGCCGCCGGCTGCAATAGCAACGGTCATTTTATCGGTCATGGTAGTTCCTTCGTACACGCGGTCCCTGGTCGTCGGTACGCAGACGCGCCGACGGGTCCGAGTTCAAATCGATTCGATTATATCCGCCGCCCGCGTTGCGAGGGCTGGGGCGCTGAGGACGACCTTGCGGCGCCGTTCGCTGACGCGGGCGGGCTGCCGGCTCGGTCGCAGAGCCATCCAGGACGGTAAAACCGTTACGCGAAGATCGCTCGCCGCGCACGTGGGGCACGCCGGCGGTACTCTCATCCATAACGGCAAAGCTCTCGCGGCGGCGGTCATACTCATCGCGGCGGGCGCTCTCGTACGAAACGCGCAGGATCAACCCGGCAAGCATGAGCGACACAATAATCGACGAACCGCCGTAGCTAATAAACGGCAACGGTTTGCCCGTCATGGGAAACACGTTGAGGATGCCCAGCGCGTTAATCAAAAACTGCACTGCGAGAATGACCGCGGAGCCAGACGCCATAAGCGCGCCCCGGCGATCGGTCGCCTGCTCGGCAATGCGAAACGCCGAGTAGATCAGCATCGCAAACACCAAGAAGAACAGCACGGTTCCGACAAAACCGACTTCCTCGCCAATGATGGCCAGGATGTAGTCATTGTGCGCCTCGGGCAGATACGAGTACTTCATGGTTGAGTTGCCGATGCCACGGCCGAACAGACCGCCCGAGGCAAAGGCCATAATGGCAAGCGTGGCCTGATAGCCGTCACCATACTCGTCGGCCCAAGGGTTCAAGGCAACCTGAATACGCACCATACGGTACGGCTCTGCGACAAGCGCAATCACGATCACGAGAATGCCGAAGATTAGCACGCCGATGATAAATCTGGGGTCGAGACCCGCAAACAACGCCATGCACATGAGGGTCAACAGGATGATCAGGACAGTACCGAAATCGGGCTGGATAAAGATCAGAAAGAGCGAAATGCCCAGGTAGATGCCCATCTTGCGAAGGAATTCGTTGATGTTGCCACCGGGCGAAAAGAAGCGATCAAGCATGATGGCCGAATACGCAATGGCAAATGGCTTTAAAAACTCGGAAGGCTGGAACTGAATACCGGCGATGTTAAGCCAGCGCGTGGCGCCACGGCTGCCGCTGCCCACCAAGAACACCAGAAACAGTAGCCCTATCATGCCTATGAGGAAGATCCTGAGCACATCCTCCCCAAACCAGCTGTCCGGCAAAACGCGCACGATGGCAATCAGCGCCAGAACACCGACCACGGCAAACGCGGCCTGTCGACCCAGAAAAAACGTCGCCGAGCCATTCTCGTGCAGCGCCTCGACCGAAGACGCCGAGTACACCATCAACAGGCCAAAGCATACCAAGGTAAACAAGCAGGCCATGAATATCAAACGGGGGCGCATGATACGGGCGGGAACGCCGGCAATATAGCGTTCGCTAAACGACTGCCCGCCGCGGCTGGAACGCGGTGTGATACGACGTGAGGAAGCACGGTCCGAGTCGGGCCTCCTCATACCTTGTCGGGGGCTCTCCTCTCTCACCGCAACCCCTATTCCATTTGTGATTTCGCTGCAGCGGCAAGCTGGGCCACGTAGTCCTTAAACACGCGGCCGCGCTCCTCATAGCCCGAGAACTCATCGAACGAAGAGCAGGCAGGAGAAAGTAAGATCACGTCACCACGGCTCGACAGCGAACGGGCGACGTCCACGGCGTCGCGTAGGTCATCCGCCTGGGCGATATCCACATCGCCATCGACATCGGCCTCGTCCATAGCGGCGGTGAAGCGCTCGCGCGCATCGCCAAAGCAGACGACCGAGCGCACGTTGTCCATAACGACGCGCGCGAAGTCCGTGAGCGGCGTGCCCTTATCGTGGCCGCCGAGCAGCAAGATCACGTCGTCATCGGGAAATGCCGTCAGTGCCTTCTCGACCGCATCGGTGTTGGTCGCCTTGGAATCGTTGACGTAGCGCACGCCGTCAATCTCGCCACACGGCTCCACGCGGTGCTCGAGCGGCTGGAACGAGGCAAGACCGCGGCAGACACCATCGACATCGGCACCGACCGCCAAGGCAGCCGTGGCGGCGCACAGGGCATTGATAACATTGTGATGGCCCGAGATCTTGAGCTCGGATGTAGCGATGAGCGGGGTCTCGACGCCCTTCAGGCGCACGACCATCTTGCCGTCGCGCACAAAGGCGGCATCCTCGCCCTCAGGCTCGTCAAAGGCAACCTTGCAGATGCGACGACCCGGCGTGTAGATGTACTCATCGAACTCGTGAATGCCGGCGTCTTCGACGTCGACAACCGCCAGATCGTCATCGACCATATTGGCAAACAGTTTAATCTTGGCAAGCGCGTAGTTCTTATGGCTCTTATGCCAGCCCAAGTGGTCGGGAGTGATGTTGAGCAGCACCGCCACGCGGGGGTGGAGCTCGGTTGTCGTAGCAATCTGATAGCTCGAGAGCTCAGCCACAAACCACTCGTTGTGGGCTCGGCCGTCAATCTCGTTGACCGGCGGCTCGCCGATGTTGCCGACAGCAACGCTGGCCTCGCCGGCAGCCTTAAGCAGATAATCAGCCAGCGACGTGGTGGTCGTCTTGCCGTTGGTGCCCGTGATGGCAATCCAGTTATCGGGCGACAGGCGATAGGCAAACTCGGGCTCACCCATAATCTGGGCGGCATGCTCGCGCCCGGCCTTAAAGAAGCCCGAGAACTCCGAGATGCCCGGGCACGTCACGCATACGTCATAGGCGCCCTCGACCTGTTCGGTCCCATAGACAAACGACGCACCAGCAGCCTCGAGCGCACGCGTGGCGTCATTGGGCTCAGAGGTGCCGCCGCCATACACGGTAACGGCGCTTACGCGCTCGGGATGTGCCAGCGCCCAGCGGGCGACATCGAGACCGGATTTACCCTGGCCCAAAACGAGCAGGCTAAAGACATCAGCAAGAGGCATGAAAGACCACTATCCCAACTGGAAGAACAGAGCAAGGCCAACGGCACCAAAGGCCGCAGCGATAATCCAAAAACGGATGACGACCTTGGTCTCGGCCCAGCCCTTCTTTTCGAAATGATGATGGATGGGCGCCATAAGGAAGACGCGCTTGTGCGTAAAGTGGAAGTAGACAACCTGAATCATGACCGACAGGGTCTCAACGATAAACAGGCCGCCGATGATGAGGGAGACGACCTCGGTGTTGGTCATGATGGACGTGCAGGCAAACGCTGCGCCCAGGGCAAGCGAGCCGGTATCGCCCATAAAGATGCTCGCCGGATAGCAGTTGAACCACAGAAAGCCCAAGCAGGCACCGGCACACGCGGTGCAGAAGATGGACAGGTTCACGTCTCCGTGCAAAAACGCCATGGCGGCCATGGCGAGCATGGCGATCATGGAGGTGCCGCCAGCAAGACCGTCAAGGCCATCGGTCAGGTTCACAGCATTAGAAAGACCGGCGATCATCAGCCAGCAAAAGACAATATAGAGCCACGGGAACGAAAGGCCGCAGATGGTGGTCGAAAGAACACCGAGGTCAATCGTCAGGCCGCCGGGAAAACGAATCTCGGGGGCGACGCCGCACCAGTTGACGGCAAGTACCGTAAAGGTGACGCAGATAATGGTTAGGCCGATCATCTTGGCATGAGGCGTCAGACCGAGCGAGCGCCCATGCGTAACGGAGGTCAGGTCGTCGATCAGGCCCAGCACGCCGGTCGCCAGCGTGGCGAGCAGCACAAGCACGAGCTCGGTGGTGAGCTTGCCCATCAGCAGGCAGGTCAGCGAGATCGCGACGAGGATGACAACACCACCCATGGTGGGCGTTCCCTGCTTAACCAAATGACGCTTGGGGCCGTCGGCACGAACCTGCTGGCCGATACCCTCGACCTTGAGCAGCTTGATCCACCACGGCATGAGCAGCAGCACAATGGCAGCGGCGATGCCAAGCCCCAAAAAAGCCTGATACGTTGGATACGAGGGATTGCCGAACATGGGCTAGCACACACCTTCCACAAAGCGGTCGAGCTCAACAAAGCGGGAACCCTTGACCAGTACAACATCATGTTTTTCAAGCGCGCCGCCCATGCGGTCGAGCACCTGCTGATAATCGGAGAACACTTGGATGCGGTCCTCGTCCATGCCCATCATTCGCGCGGCATCGGCCATAAGCTGGGCCAGCTCACCACCCACGCACGCCAGCATGTTGAGCTTCTTGGCGGCGGCATAGGCGCCCACGAGCTCATGCATGCGAGGAGCCTCATCGCCCATCTCGCCCATCTCGCCCAGGATAGCCATGCGAGACCCCGTGCACGAAAGCGAGCACAGCAGATCGAGGCCAGCAGCCATCGATTCGGCACTGGCGTTATAGGAGTCATCGACGATGCGTGCACCGCTCTTGGCGCGCTTGATCTCCTGGCGGTGACCGGTGATCGTGAGGCCCCTAAAGGCAGCATCGATCTGCTCGGGCGTCACGCCCAAGCGATAGGCAACCGCGGCGGCCTTAACGGCATTAGGAACGGACTGCACGCCGGGAATGGCAAGCATGGTATCGATCGTCTCACCCTGGCCAAAATCGAGCGTAAAGACCGGACGGCCCTCGTCATCAACACGAACGTCGCGGGCGCGGACCTCATCATCGTCCGAGACGCCGGCCAGCATCACGTCGATACCAGCAGGCTGGGCGAACGTATCGCGAATGAACGGCGTAAAGTCGTCCTCGCCGCCCAAAACCAGCAGCGGCAAGAAGTCGCCAGCGGCGCACATACCCTGGACAATCTCGGCCTTAGCGCGGGCGATGTTCTCGCGGCTACCCAAAATGCCGATATGAGAGGTGCCGATCTTGCTCACGATGGCAAGGTTGGGATTGGCGGACTGGGACAGGCGCTCAATCTCGTGGAAATGGTTCATGCCCATCTCGAGCACCAGGACCTCGGTATCGGCCGGAGCGGAAAGCACCGTGAGCGGCATGCCGATCAGGTTATTGAAATTGCCCCTGGTGGCCCAGACACGATAGCGCTTGGCGAGCACAGCGGCGAGCACGTCCTTGGTCGTCGTCTTGCCGATGGAACCGGTAATGCCAACGACCAGGCAGCCAAGCTCCAGACGGTACGCGTGCGCCAAACGCAGCAGAAACTCCTCGGGATCATCGGTCAGCAAGATGGCACAGCCCTTGTCCTGCGCCAGCGAGACCAGCTCAGCCTCGGGCTCACGCGTCATCACGACGGCGCCGGCACCCGACTGGACGGCACGGGAAGCAAAATCATTGCCGTCGACGTTTTCACCGGGAAAGGCGACGAAAATCGTCCCTTCCTCGACCTGGCGCGAGTCGATAACGCACCCGCGGCATACCCGATCGGCTTCTCCCGTCACGGTTCGGGCCCCTGTTGCGGCCGCGAGGTTGTTGACGGCGATCTCTATCATTGCAGCTCCCCTGTAAACCTAATAATGCTATCGGCGTATTGTATCCCAGCGCCGCACATGCGTGGTGCAGGGCATGTGAACACCCTCATATGGGACAACAAACCACGCCCCAAAGATTGTAACCCCCTACTTCGTGTGCGGGATACCCAGCACGTCGAGCGCGTTGGCCATAATGGACTGGAACGGCACCGCAGCGGCATCTGAGCCGCTCGGCGTTCCGTCGAGCGTGATATAGCACAGCACCTTGGGCGATTGTGCCGGTGCAAAGCCCATAAAGGACGACATGTAGTTCTCCTTGAGGTAGCCGCCGTTCTCGTCGGCACGTTCGGCCGTACCGGTCTTACCCGCTACGTCATAGCCGTCAACCGCGCCGCCAACGCCCGTTCCCTCGGACACGACCGTCTGCATGCACGATGTCACCTGGGATGCGGCGTCCTCCGAAATCGCGCGCTCGCCTTCGCCCCAGTCCTTCTCGTCGCCTTTGCTGGACTTATAGAAGTGCGGTGTCATCATCACGCCGCCGTTGGCGATGCCGCCCACGGCACGTGCGATCTCAATCGGCGAGACAGACAGTGCCTGTCCAAAGCTCATCGAGCCCAGCGTGGCGCCGTCATACTGGTCACGCTCCTTGACGATACCCAGGCTCTCGCCCGGAAAATCTACACCAGAGCTGTGACCGATGCCCCACTTGTCCACATAGGTGGCAAAGTCGTCGGCACCGATCTTGCGCCCCACCAGGACAAAGCCCACGTTGGACGAACGGCGCATCATCTCGCGCACATCCATGGTCATGGCGTAGTCGCGCTTGTCGGCATCGGTGACGGTATCGTCGCCCACCTTGATGCTCGCCGGCACCTCAAACGACGGACTCGATCGCACGACACCCAAGTCGAAGCCGGCGCCCGCCACGAGCGTCTTAAAGACCGAGCCGGGCTCGTAGGCGTCGGTGACCAGGCGCAAGTTCATATCCTCGGTCTTGGCGTTTTCCAGATCGGTCTGGTCGTAAGTCGGGTACGAGCAGGCTGCCAAGATCTCGCCTGTCGTAGGATCGGTGACCAGCGCCGAGCCGTTCTTGGCCTTTGTCTTCTCGACAGCCTCTGCCAG
>DXMX01000012.1:505-3072 GCA_019413955.1 Collinsella sp. | reverse complement strand
GCCAGGGCATCCTCGGCCGCACGCTGGATATTGACGTCGAGCGTCGTCACGATATCAACGCCGTCGACCGCAGCCACCTTTTTATAGGCACCGCCCGCGATATAGCTGCCGTCCCTCGCGCGCTCGCGTACGAGAGAACCGTTCGTGCCGGTCAGAAGCTTGTTGTATTGCTTTTCGAGACCCGTCAAGCCGTCGTTGTCTACATTCACTACACCCAGCACCTGCGATGCCAGATTGCCGTATGGATATACGCGCTTCATGGCCTGCTCAAAAAGCACGCCGGGCAGGTTCTTCTTCTCCAGCGCCGCAACATCGTCTTCGTCCACCTGGCGCTTGATATACACCCAGGTTCCATCGGACTCAACGAGCTTGCGGCAGGTCTTTTTATCGATTCCAGTTGCCTTGACCAGCGCCGACACCGTCTTGTCAACATCCTCGACAAGCTGCGGGTTCACGGCGATGTTGCGACATTCGACTGACGACGCCAGCACGTTACCGTTGCGGTCGTAGATGGTGCCACGTTTGGCATAGAGGGTCTGCGCAAGCAGGCGGCGCGCATCGGCACGCTCGCGCAGTTTATCGGCTTCGACAATTTGATAGTCGGCAAGGCGAAAGACGCCCAAGCCCAAGCCAAGCCCGATGAATCCCATGACGGCTTTGCGGCGAGGCAGAGGCGCGCCTGTGAGCCATTCGGTCGACGAACTCTTGCGCGACCCGGTGTTATGCACTTGAGGGCCGCCCGAGCCGCGAAGTCGCGACGCCGGGTCGTTGCCACGGGACTGCCCGGCGTTGTAAGATTGCCGACCCGTTCCTTGATAACCAGAACGTCCCCGCGACGAGGGACGTCCAGAACCGCGGCCCCCATCGGAACCGCGGCGATAGTCATTTGTCATACTCAGCTACCGTCTTGCTACTGAGCGGTCGCGGTCGCGTTGGCGCCCGCGGCTGCATCCTGCGAAAAGTCAAGTGTAACGCTCTCGCTGGGCTCCACCATGCCATAAGCGCCCGCAAGGTCGCGAATGCGCGTGTCGGCGCCATAGACCGAATGCATGACCTCCAGGTCGGAGCTCTCATCGGTCGCCTTTTCGAGCGTGCTGGTAAGCTCGGCGTTGCTGTTGAGCACCTGGGCCGTAACGCCGGCGAGCGCCACGCGGGCGACGCCGATCGTCATGAAGATAGCCGCAATGATGCAAAACGTTTTAAGAACGCTCATGAAAACCGGGCTTACCGCCTGGTTTGCCTGACGGCCCGCGCCCGTGTAGACATCAAAGCGCGGCGCGCGCTGCTCACGGGGAGCAACGGGGGCCTGCGGCGTCTCACGATAGGCGGGCATGGCGTTCATATCATAGGCGAGTGCTGCGCTTGAAGTGTTGTAGCCCATGATATGCCGCCTCCCATCCCGAGTACGTTGGTAGTGTGTTTAAGCTTCGTTTATGGTGCGAGCGGGAGGTCCAATATCGCGCGGTCGCGCCTACAGACGCTGCGCCACGCGGATTTTGGCTGATCTCGCCCGAGGGTTGCGCTCAACCTCATCAGGCTGGGCAACCAGGGGTTTGCGGGTGATGACCTTGAGTATCGGCACGTTGCCGCACACGCACACCGGAATCTCCGGCGGACACGTGCACCCCTGGCTCATCTCCTTAAAGTGGTTCTTTACGATACGGTCCTCGAGCGAGTGATACGAGATGACGCAGATACGTCCGCCCGGGTTGAGCCACCTGGTGGCGGCATCAAGCCCTCGTTCGAGCACATCGAGCTCGTGATTGACCTCGATGCGAATGGCCTGGAAACTTTTCTTGGCCGGGTGTCCACCATGCCGACGAGCGGCAGCCGGGATACCCGCCTTGATGATCTCGACAAATTGGCCGGTGGTTTCGATCGGTTCTTGCTCGCGGCGGCGCACGATCTCGCGCGCGATCTGCGAGGCGAACTTCTCTTCGCCGTAGACGCGTAGAATCCGGGCGAGGTCGTGTTCGTTATAGGTGTTGATGACCTCAGCTGCGTTTAAGGTGTTATTGCCCGGATCCATCCGCATGTCCAATGGGGTGTCCTCGTTATACGAAAAGCCCCTGCCAGGGATATCGAGTTGCGGCGACGAAACGCCCAAATCGAACAGGAAGCCATCGACCCCGGGCACCTCGGCCGAGCAAAGCAGCTCGTCCAAGTCGCCGAAGTTGCCCTTCAGCAGCTGGTGCGGAACGCCGGGAACCTCGCGGTCCAGACGGGCGCCAGCGGCCTCGAGGGCCATGTCGTCCTGATCGACGCCGAGCAAAAGGCCCGTCTCCCCCACCTGCGCGGCCATCTTTACCGAATGACCGGCACCGCCAAGGGTGCAATCGCAGACAACGGAGCCGCTCTTTAGCCGCAGCGACTCAAGCACTTCGCCGAGCATGACAGGTTCATGCCGATATTCTTGTGTCAAGATCCCACGCTCCATCCGTTACCCGTGCCTTGCCCTTACGAGAAGAAGAGGTCCAGCAGGGCCTCATCGTCATCGTCCTCATCGGCCGCGGCGCGATCCCAAACCTCAAGGTGGTCGTAGTTGCCCACAACCGTGACCTCGCGGT
>DXMX01000012.1:0-418 GCA_019413955.1 Collinsella sp. | reverse complement strand
CGCCTGCTTGCGGAGAGACTCGGAAAGACCGATACGACCGGCGCTGTCCACGTCCATCGACGTGGTGCGCTTGTTGATCGCCCTCATGAGCTTCTGGTCGTTGATGTCACGCGGGTTAAAACCCTCGTGGCCCTCACGACCCGCGAAGAGTCCTTCGACCCACTTATCGAAGGCCTCGGCAGAGAACACGTACAGAGCATCGACATCCAGGGCTTTGAACACGCGAACGTGCTCTCCAAGCTCCTCGCGAAGGGGTGCAGGCAGGGATAGACGACCTTTTGCATCGAGATTGCGCTCGTATGCACCCGTCATTCCCATGTGCGCCCTCCCCTCGGTTACTCAGATGGCACGTACGCGGGGAACCCCCCCGCCTGTCGACGTCATCAATAATATGGGGAACCGCCCCATTTTTCAACAC
>DXMX01000119.1 GCA_019413955.1 Collinsella sp. | reverse complement strand
GCATGGATTCGATGACGGGTGCGGGCTCCGGCGTTACTTTCGGCTTGATCTCGGAATCTGCGGGCTTCACGGTGACGGGCGCGTCTGCAACTGCGGTTTCAACCTCAACCTGCGTCGCGTTCTCGTTCTCGACGCTCGGCTTTGCCTCGATGGGCGTGGACGCCATGGTGGTGATGCCGGCGTTTGCGTTCTCGGGGTCATAGACGACCGTAAGCGAGATGGCGGGCTGCGGTGTCTCGGGCTCCGGCGCCGACTCGGTAGCGTCTTGATCGGCGGACTCGTCGGGTTGATTGTCCTCGGCCTCGTCGCCAAAGACATCGCTGTTTTGGAACGCAGGCGTCTCGGATTGGTCAGCGGCTTCTTCGGTTGTCGACTTGGGAGCCTCGTTGAGCTCCGCAGCGGCTTCCTGTTCTGACATGACTTCGGGATCGGTCATGGCGGCGATTTCGGTTTCGGCTTCTGCTGCTACCTCAATAGCGACTTCGATCTCTGCCTCGGGCTCGGGCTTCGGCACAGCTTCAACCACGGGCTCGGGCTCGGGACGCTTAACGTGCTTGGGGCGCACGGCCTTCAGGTCCTTCTCGCCGCGCTTTTTCTTTTTGTAGGACTGCTTGGCGCCCTTGGTGGCCTTGGGCTTGTCCTCGCCCTTGGCAAGTGCGGCATCCCATGCCTCGTTGGCGATGACCGTGGCATACAGGCGACCGCCCTTAAAGACAGTCAGCTTAATGCAGTCGTCGAGTTCCTCGAGCAACTCGCGCGTGGACTCGAAGCCCAGGTCATAAGCAGTCATGTCGTCAACGGCGAGAGCCTCTTCGACCTGCGTCATAAACGTTTGCTTGCCGCATCCAATCGCATCGCGCAGCAGGCGATACAGATAGATGTGGTTGCCCAGCGAAAGCATGGGCCTAACTATTGTCTTGCTCATGGCAAATCTCCTCTTTACACATGTAAAGCATCTTACCATCGCATGGCGCTCGCCATGACGGCGCCCAAGGCAAACGGGCGCGAACCGCTGTCGATTCGCGCCCGTTGTACAGGTTGCCTATCTGGGGATGCAGTGCCTAGTTGCCCGATGTCGTGCCTTGGCTTGAACTGTCAGATGCCGTGCCGGACGCGGTTCCGCTCGAGCTGTTGGTGTTGCTGTTGTCGGTAGATCCCGTACTCGGTGTATTGCCATTCGCCTGGTCGCCCGTGCTCGGTTGAGAGCCGTCAGTCGTTTGGCTTGAGTCAGTCGTGCCGGATTGCGAGCCGCTGTTGTTCGCAGAGGAATCGACGCCCTGCGATTGGTTTTGGGTGTTCGAGGACGAATTGGCAGAGGTAGAACTGTCTTGCGTATCGTCCGTCTGTGCCTGCTGATCCTGCGACTGGGTGTTGCCATTTGCATCGCTCTCGGTCGTGCGCGACGACAGGATTGGCTCGGGACGCTCGCCCAGACCCTCACCGGCAGTGGTGATAAGGATGGCGCCGGCGCAGGCGATGACCGCGACGATGGCGATAGCGATCGAGAAGACGATGACCTTCTTTTGCGTCTGGCTGCGCTCAGCCGCCGCCTT
>DXMX01000118.1 GCA_019413955.1 Collinsella sp. | reverse complement strand
CAACGAGACCTGCGTGCTGCCTGCCTTCGATAAGGACTTTGGCATCCCAAAGGTCGATATTCCCACGCCGGTGTCCCTGCGCGATGATGCCCAGCCCAAAAAGCAAAAGCCCAAGCGCAAGGTCCACCCCGACGAGGATGCCTATCACAAGCACAAGCGCCATATTCCCAAACCGCTCATCGTCATCGCGGTGCTCGCCGCCGTTTGCGGCGGTGCCTATTGGTTCGTGACGACCGATCCCATGGGCGTTATGCCTGGCTTCTACGACCAGTTTTGCCAGGCTGCGCAGACGACCTTCCCCACGCGCCAAAAGGGCGAGGCGACCGAGGACGATACCAAGCAGGACGATTCTGCCGAGGTGGTCCAGGAAGAAACCGTGCTGACCGATGATCAGCTCTATACCAGGCTCGACGGTCTGTATCAGACCATCGTGTCCTACGGTGACGAGGACCAGATTGGCGAGGTCATCGATTCCTTTAACAACGGTTATCTCCGAACGCCGCTGTCCACCCGTCAGGAGCTGTCGCAGAGTGCCTACGCCCTGCGCGACCAGATCAAAAAGACGCAAGATGAGCTCAACAACCTTAAGTATCAGGACGATACGGTCTATGCGGATGACATCGCCCACTTAAAGCAGCTTGCCGAGTGGATGTACGAGCGTGTCGACGTGATCTGTCAGAGCTGGGACATCTCGCTGGCCATTCCCGATGGTGAGTCGATGAGTTCCCACCAAAGCGATATCCTGGCGCCCATCGCGCAGGGCGGCAACAGCGCACTGAACCAGTACGACGCCAATGTGGGTTCCTGGAAGCCGCAGCAGCGTTCCTAAAATTAGTTCGCCATAGTCGGCATAACCTACGTGCGCAATTGATGTAAGCGCATGCTTATTGCTACAATTCGTACAAATATGCTTTAAACGCACGAGGAAGGAACCACATGTTTGGTTTTAAGAAAGAGCTCTACACGCCCGAGTATCAGCATGCCGGCGACGAGTGCGCCGTTATCGAGACGTCGAAGGGTACCATCAAGGTCAAGTTTGACGGTGAGGGCGCTCCCATTCATGTCGCGAACTTCTGCGAGCTTTCCACGATGGGTTTCTACGATGGCCTTAAGTTCCATCGCTATGTGCCCGGCTTTGTCATTCAGGGCGGCGACCCCAATACCCGCGATATGTCCGGCGCCGACGTCGCTGCCGGTCTTGAGGGCCCTGACGGCATGCCCGGTACCGGTGGTCCCGGCTACTGCATCAAGGGCGAGTTTGCCACCAATCCGCGCAACAGCCATGTCGATGGTGCCCTTGCCATGGCACGCTCCATGGACCCCGATTCCGCGGGTTCGCAGTTCTACTTCTGCCTGGGTGCCCAGCATAACCTCGATTCCGGTTACACCGTCTTTGGTACCACGGTCGAGGGTCTCGATGTGATTTCGCAGCTGCGTGCCGGCGACGAGATCGTCCATGTCGAGATCGTTCACGAGTAAAGGGGACTTCCTTGAATAGCCAGCTGATCCAACAGGGCCGCGCCGCTTACCGCGCGGGTGATTTTTCCGCTGCAGCCCAGATGCTTGGGGCGGCAAAAACTCCCGATGAGATTATGGGCGAGGCCGATCACCTTCGTGGCAACGCCTTGATGCACCTGGGCATGTA
>DXMX01000117.1 GCA_019413955.1 Collinsella sp. | reverse complement strand
CCGTGGCCGATCAGGTCTCGGATGGCGAGGTCAAGGTCACGCGCCGTCGCCCTGGCTCTGACCGGCACGGGTATCGGCATCCGCATCGCGACGGCGGCGCTTGGGCATCGTCGTCCCCGCCAGACGGTCGGCGCTCGACAGGCCATCGCCCACGTCGACGCCGTTTTCGCGATCGAGTTCCATGAGCGCCAGACGCATCTCGGGCGACTCGATGCGCTCGAGCACGTCGCGCGTCACGCAGTCGGGGCGGCAGTTGCAGCCCTGCTCGGCGGCCTTCTTTTTGCAACCCTCCGAGCACGTCATATCGGCCAGGTTGACCTTAAAGACTTTGCCGTTCTCCAGGCGCAGCACCAGCTGCTCACGCGGCGTGTCATATTCCTGGATGCGCGCCTTGCCAAGCGGCGTATCGATAAGCGTCTTCTTTTTGGGCGCGCGGCTCTTAAAGTCCTTGTACGCCTCGAACTCGTAGCGCAGGCAGCACATCAGGCGGCCGCAGACGCCACTAATCTTGGACGAGTTGAGCGGCAGGTCCTGCTCCTTTGCCATGCGGATCGAAACGGGCTCGAAGTCGCTGCCAAAGCGCGTGCAGCAGAGCTCCTGGCCGCACTGGGCATAGCCGCCCACCAGGCGGGTCTCGTCGCGCACGCCGATCTGGCGCATGTCGACACGAATGTGCAGCGTCGAGGACAGGTCCTTGACGAGCTGACGGAAATCGACGCGCTCCTCGGCCGCAAAGTAGAACACAGCCTTCTCGCCGCCAAACAGGTACTCGACGCCGACCGGCTTCATCTCGAGGTCGAGCTCTTTGACCAGACGACGGAAATCGACCATGGCCTCGTCGCCCTGGATGGCCAGGTCGTCGGCAAGCTGCAGGTCGATGTCGCTCGCCACGCGCAGCACGGGCTTGAGCGGCTGGCCGATCTCATCTTGCGGCACCTCGAAGGGATCGGCCGTGACCAGGCCGATCTCGGTTCCGCGCTCGGTGGAGCAAATGGCATAATCGGCCTCGAGGATATCCAGATCCTGCGGATCAAACCACAGGTCGCGCGAGGCGTAGGTAAACTTAACGGGTACGACTAACGGCATTTCAGTGCCTTCCTGATATCGAACAGCATGACCTCGATGGCCAGCTGGGGAGTAACGTTTCTGGCGATGTTGCGCTCGGCGGTCGCGACCGCCTCGAGCGCCCGGGTGGCACCCGCAACATTCGTCGCGGCGGCAAGCCGCCCGATCGTGTCGCGCACGTCTTCGTTCACGACGTCGGCCGCCTCGTCCTGAAGTGTCAGCAGCACGTCGCGCATGAGCGTCCGCGCGCTCGCCAGCGCTTCCATGATACCCGAACGCTCGCGCGCGTTGAGTTCGCGCTTGTTGCGGTCCTCAAGCTGCTTCAATGCTCCACGCGACAGGTAGTCGGCGTTTTGCTCGAGCACCTTTTCCTGTGTGGACTTGACCTCGGCGAGCGGCGCCTTAACGGCGACGATGAGCGACTTGGCGCGGCTGAGCACATCAGCCTCGTCGGCAGCGATGAGCGAATCGATGGCGCGGACCATTTGGCGGCGAGCATCCTGGCGCTCGGCACTCTTAAGGAACTCGATGCCGCGTGTGGGGCTTCCCGCCACGGCGACCGCCATGCGGCAACGCGCGAGATCCTGACCCGTCGCGCGGCTCACGGCCTGCGCGGCGGCGACGGGCGATACCAGCCGAAACGGCACACATTGGCAGCGGCTCACAATGGTGGGCAGCATCACGTCGGCCGAGGTGCCCAGCAGGATGAACATGACACCCTCGGGCGGCTCCTCGAGCGTTTTGAGTAGCGCGTTGG
>DXMX01000116.1 GCA_019413955.1 Collinsella sp. | reverse complement strand
CTACGAACGCCGTAACCTACAAAGCATCGGCGCAGCGCTTGCAAATATGAGCGTGGCCGTTGTACTCGCCGACGGTGGTGCGGTAGTTCCAGCAACGGTCGCAGCACTCGCCCTCGGCAGCATCAATGCAGACGGAAAGCTCTTCGCCCTGGGTCAGCTCAACATCGGAGACGATGTAGAACTCGGCCAGGTCGACCGCTTTGTCACCAGTCAGCAGCGCGTACATCTCGGCGGGAACGACCGCCTTGACGCGAACCTGCTGGCTCTTGGTGAAGGTGCCGGCAGAACGGGCATCCTCAAGGGCCTTGGTCACGGCGCTACGGAGCTCAAGAGAAGCCTCGAGCACGCCCTCGAACTCATTGGCCTCGTCGACCGTGATGGGCGACTTGTACCAATCGAGCAGCGCGGCGTACTTCTGGTGATCGACGCAGCCAGCGGGCGCATATGCCATGGCCTCGTCAACCGTGTAGGACAGGATCGGCTGCAGGTCGCGCATGAGCATCGAGAAGAGCTCGGCCAGCACGGTCTGGGCGCTGCGACGCTCGAGCGAGCCGGGCTTGTCGCAGTACAGACGGTCCTTCAGGGCGTCGAGGTACACGTTGGAGAGCTCGGTAACCACGAAGTCATAAAGCGCACGGTAGGCGCGCGGGAACTCGTAGCTGGCGTAGGCGTCGTCGACCTCGGCCTGAACCTGAGTCAGGCGGGCAACCATGAGCTTATCGAGCGGCAGCAGGTCGGCAAAGGCGACGCCGTCGGTCTCGGGCTCAAACTGACCCTCGAGCTCGGAGAGCAGGAAGCGCAGCGTGTTGCGGAAACGACGGTAGGCATCGGACGTACGAGCAAGGATCTCGTGGTCGATGGACACGTCGGAGCTGGTATCGACGGATGCAACCCACAGACGGATGATGTCAGCGCCCATCTCGTCGCAGACCTTATTGGGGTCGATGACGTTGCCGAGCGACTTGGACATCTTACGGCCCTGGCCGTCGAGGGTGAAGCCCTGCGAGACAACCGCCTTGTACGGAGCGTGGCCGTTGGCGCCCACCGAGGTGAGCAGCGAGCTTTGGAACCAACCGCGGTGCTGGTCGGAGCCCTCGAGGTACACATCAGCCGGATACTCCAGCTCGGGACGGTACTCGCAGACGGCCTTCCAAGAGACGCCGGAATCCCACCACACGTCGAGGATGTCCTTATCGGCCTTGAGGTGATGGCCGCCGCACTTGGGGCAGACGCAGGCCTCGCCCAGGTAGCTCTCGGGAGCGTCGGTGAACCAGGCGTCGGAGCCCTTCTCGTGGAAGAGCTTGATGACGGCGTCGAGCGTGGCGTCGTTCATGACCTTCTCACCGCAGTCGGCGCAAGTGTAGCTGGGGATAGGCACGCCCCAGTTGCGCTGACGGCTGATGCACCAGTCGGGACGCTGCTCGACCATGGCGCCGATGCGGTTGGCCGCGTGGGCCGGATACCACTTAACGTTCTCGCGGACCTCTTTGCCAGCCTGCTCGCGCAAGCCGGTCTTGTCCATCGAGACAAACCACTGGTCGGTAGCACGGAAGAGCACCGGGTGCTTGCAGCGCCAGCAGTGCGGATAGCTGTGCGTGATCTTCTTCTCGAGGACCAGGGTGCCGCGCTCGCGCAGGAACTCGATGATGTGCGGGTTGGCCTCGTCGGTATCCATGCCGCTGAAGGGGCCGCCAGTGCCAAACTCCTCGCCGATGTAGAACTTGCCGTCGTCATCGACCGGCATGCAAATGTCGGTGATGCCCTCCTTGAGGCAGGCGAAGTAGTCGTCGACGCCGTGACCGGGCGAGTTGTGGACGATACCGGTACCGTCATCGACACCGACGTAATCGGCCAACAGTGCCACGCCCTCAACACCGTCAAAGATCGGCTGCTTATAGTGAATGTGATGGAAGGTCTCGGCGGGAACCACATAGGG
>DXMX01000115.1:1436-2382 GCA_019413955.1 Collinsella sp. | reverse complement strand
ATATAGGCACACAAGGTCAAAGGCGGCACCATGATCCTCCTGGTCGACAAGATCGAAAAAAGCTTCGGCGCACGCGTCCTCTTTAGCGGCGCGTCCTTCCAGATCAACCCCGGCGAGCGCTTCGCGCTCGTGGGACCCAACGGCGCCGGCAAAACCACCATGCTCAAGATCATCATGGGCATCGACAGCCCCGACGCCGGCCAGGTCCAGTACGCCAAGGACTGCCAGGTGGGCTACCTGGAGCAGGAAACCAACCTGGAGCAAAAGGACACCACCATCCTTGCCGAGGTCATGGCAGCCGCCAAGGAAATCCGCCGCATGGGCGAGCGCGCCAACGAGCTGCAGGCCCAGATCACCGAGCTCTCCGAACAGGGGAAGGACGTCGATGCACTCCTTAACGAGTATGGCCAGGTCCAGGACCGCTTTGAGCACCTGGGCGGCTACGAGCTCGAGAGCAACGCCCGCAAGATCCTATCCGGCCTGGGCTTTAAGGTCACCGACTTTGAGCGCCCGTGCTCCGAGTTCTCGGGCGGCTGGCAGATGCGCATCGCGCTGGCCAAGCTCTTCCTGCGCCACCCCGACCTGCTGCTCCTGGACGAGCCCACCAACCACCTGGACCTCGAGAGCGTCCAGTGGCTGCGCGGCTTTATCGCGAGCTACGATGGCGCCGTCCTCATCGTCAGCCACGACCGCGCCTTCATGGACGCCTGCGTCGACCACGTCGCCGCCCTCGAGAACCGCCGCGTGACCACCTACACCGGCAACTACAGCAGCTACCTTAAACAGCGCGAGGACAACCTAGAGCAGATGCGCGCCAAGCGTGCCGCTCAGGAGCGCGACATCGCCCACATGCAGGTCTTCGTCGACAAGTTCCGCTACAAGCCCACCAAGGCTGCCCAGGCCCAGGAGCGCATCCGCAAGATCGAGCAAATCAAAAAGGAGCTTG
>DXMX01000115.1:0-1426 GCA_019413955.1 Collinsella sp. | reverse complement strand
CGCTCCGGCGACATGGTCGTAGGGCTCGAGAGCGTGTCCAAGTCCTACGGCGACAAGCACATCTACAGTGACATCGATCTCAAGCTCTACCGCGGCGAGCACGTGGCGCTTGTCGGCCCCAACGGCGCCGGCAAGTCCACGCTCATGAAGATCCTCGCTGGCCTGGAGCCGCCCACCAATGGCACCCGCGACCTGGGCACCAACGTGGGCGTGGCCTACTACGCCCAGCACGCACTCGAGGGCATGACCGAGTCCAATACCGTCCTGCAAGAGATCGACACCGTCACGCCCAAGTGGACAGTGCCGCAACAGCGCAGCCTGCTGGGCGCCTTCCTGTTTAGCGACAACGATTCTATCGAAAAGCAGGTCCGCGTCCTCTCCGGCGGCGAAAAGGCGCGTCTGGCACTGGCCAAGATGCTCGTGGCCCCCGAGGCGCTCCTGTGCCTGGACGAGCCAACCAACCACCTGGACATCGACTCGGTGGACATGCTCGAGAACGCCCTGCAAAACTTCCCCGGCACCATCGTGCTGATCAGCCACGACGAGCACCTGGTACGCGCTGTGGCCAACCGCATCATTGACATCCGCGACGGCAAGGTCACGGTCTACGACGGCGACTACGACTACTACCTCTACAAGCGCGAGGACCTCGCAGCCCGCGCCGCCGCCGAGGCGGCAGGGGAGAGCGCACCGGCCGCGGCCAAGTCCGCTAAGGTCACCGCGGCCCAGTCCGATGCGCCCGCCGCACCCAAGCCTGCCGAGGGCAAAAAGACCAAGGAGCAAAAGCGCGCCGAGGCCCAGGCCCGCGCCGCGCTCAACAAAAAACTCAAGGGCGTGCGTAACCAGCTCAAGAAGATCGAGACGGAGCTCGACAAAAAGCGCGCCCGCTATGACGAGCTTATGGAATTGATGGCAAGCGAAGAGCTTTATGCCGATCAAGACAAGTTCAACGCCGCGCTGGGGGAATATAACGGCCTTAAGCAAGAGCTGCCCAAGCTCGAGGACGAATGGCTGGAGCTTTCCACCCAGATCGAAGAGGAGACCGCGCGTGAACTCTCGTAAGGCCGCTGCCGTGGCGATGAGCATCATCGCCATCGTCTGTCGCATCTGCGGCATTTTTATGAGCGCGATGACCGTGCTGCTGTGCTTTAGCGGCCTCACCGCCAAGCTGCAGATCGTTGGCTTTGTCGTTGAGCTTTCGCGTGCACTGCCGAGCGCCATCGCCGGCTACGGCGTCATCACGTCGCCTTTTGGCGGTGTGTTCCGCCTGGATTATGCTATCGTCGCTGTGATCCTGTTTGTAATTGACTACCTGCTCACGCGCGCCTCGCGCCGCGTCCGCTAGGGGAGCGTTATGTCCAGCAGCTACATCATGAACCTGCTCGCCAGTGCCGTTGCCGTCATCGTTGGCATCGTGATCCACGAG
>DXMX01000114.1 GCA_019413955.1 Collinsella sp. | reverse complement strand
TGGTCTCGTGATACACATCGTTGAACGAATCGAGCGGGGACTCGTTGCCGTAGTGATGGTAATACCACCAGTAGCAGGGGTAGTTGTCGTAGAAATCGTCACTGTTGCGCAGATCCGCAGGCACGGCTTCGGCCAGCTGTCGCAGCACTTCTTTCGAAACGCCCAGGGCAACGCCCATCACCAGCAGCTTGTTCCACAAGATCAGGTCGCTGGGGACGGCCTCCTTCAGGCGCGTAAAGTCCTCGAGCCAATGCTTGAGCGCCTTGCAGCGAGCCGCCACCTCGGCGCCCTCCGGCGTGTAGCGACGGAAGGTGCAGCTCAGGACAAAGCCCACGATCGTGACGGGGATCGAGATCATAGCGGCGCCGACATTGGCATCCGCAAAGTCGGTATAGATCAGAGAGCCCAGAATGCCAAAGACGATGATGATGCCGAGAACCAAGCCGGCAACCAGGGCGATGGTGCCATCCGATGCGATAAACTCGCGCGCCTCCAGCTTGCCCTTAACCGTGCTCTGATAGTCCTCGAGCTTGTCGCCAACAGATGTGGTGCGCTCGCTAGCGTACTCCTCCAGCTCGCTAAACGTGCGCGAACGGACTCCGTCCTTATCGGGCTTAACGCCGGCGAAGAAGACCTTGAGCACATCGCGATCGATGCCGTCCTTCTTGGCAGCCTTCCAGGCCTCGTCGGTCACCGTGATGCGATACGTCTGCCCCTCTTTTTCGCGACGGAGCAGGCCCTTCTTCTTGGCCTCGGTCGCTTCTTCCAGCTTGATCACGCGATCGTCGGTCAGCTTCATAAGCGTGGCGATATATGCCTGATCGGGCACGTCGTTCCAGCTCATGAGAGCTGCAAGCACCGCGGGATGGTCGGCCGAGGGCACATCGCGGAAGTACTCGTCCTGGAAGAGCGGCTTGGGCTTGGGCCTGCGCAGCTTAAGCATCACGATCACACCGGTATAGGCAACCGCCACGACAACACACACCACGGCAATCGCGCCGGCAACCGCACGCGCGTGCTCACGGCGAGCGTTGGCCTCGTCGGCCCATTCCTTCTCTTCGCTCAGAATCGTCGACATGCGCTTTTCGCCCGAGACGGCAAGCTGCGGCACCCAGTCGCTGGGGAAGGCGATGCGTGCCTCGGCGAATTCGCCCTCATGCACGCAGGGAATGGTATAGGTGACCATGGGCTCGTCCGCATCGAGCGACACTTCGCCCGTCAGCGGACCGTGGCCCCATGCGCGGAAGTTATCGCCCTTGACGGCCGCCGTCCCGGCAGCGGCATTTGCGAAGTACACTTCCATCTCGACGTCATCGGAATCCGCCGACCAGCCGTCGCCCACAAACTTCCAGTAGAGCTCGGCGGTATCGGCCCAGTTCATGACCGCGCCGGTCATGGCATAGCTCACGTAATAGGTCGCGCTGTCGCCGCTCTCGTGGGGGCTGAAAACCTTGATCCTTACGCTGCCGTCGGACTGCTCAACCGTATAGACACCGCTGTCGCCCTTGTTTGCATAGTCGACCTTGTTAAACGCGGTGTCGTTTTCCTCGACGCTCAACACATCGACGTTTACCGAGCCACCCTGCTGGTTGGAGCCCGTATTGATCTCCCAATACACGCCGTTGATGTCGTCGTCGAAATCGAACTGGCGTCCCTCGACAACGGTCAGCGAGCCATCGGCCTCAACCGTGGCGCCGATGTAGGTTTGGCTCATGGAGTAGCCGTCGGCGTGCGCGGCGGCAGGCAGCAGCAACAACGCAAGCGCGACGAGTGCGCAGACGGAAGCGAATCGCGCAAACAGGTGGCGCTGCCGGCTGACTTTGGTGGCGAGGGTGTTCATAGGCACATCCTTTGTCTGTGATACCAGTAACGCCATTGTCCCACGTTTACGGGCGCACATGACGAACATCTAGGCCAGCGGAGTATCAAACGGGACGAAAGTCACGCCCGCACCCCGGCAGCTAGTCATTGGGAACGTTCTTAAATGACCAGTCATTAGGGGCACCCTTGGCATAGCCCGCCCCGGCAATAGATACCACTTCACAGCTCCGTCACAGGTGTAGCGGCTTTGTGTGGGCGCGGGACGCGCTGATTGAGCCGCCAACCGAGGGGCATAAAGCAGTTGAGCGAAACGGTTTGCCCCTTTGCCGTTCACTCGAGGATCATGTCCCCCTTTTCCGCGGAAACCCCGGCAGTTGCGAAGAGCTGCTGGGGTTTCTGTCGTCTAAGGTGCCGAGTTGATGGACAGGAATCAAGGCACCGAGTCTGCGGCCGCCATACGCAATGCGGGGCCTCGACAACTTGCGGGCCACAGTGACGCCTCCCCATCGTGCCCCGCGTTATACTCGTCCGCATGGATATCAACGCACGCAACATAGCAACGC
>DXMX01000113.1 GCA_019413955.1 Collinsella sp. | reverse complement strand
AGCTCGATCGCGTTCGCCGTGACGATTCCGAGGCCGCCGGTAAGCTCGCCGATGCCAAGGTGCGCCTGGCCCAGACGAGCGAGCGCCTGCGTTCGCTGAAGGGCCGCGTGCCCGACCTTGAGCATCGTCTTGAGGGCATCGACCGTCGTATCCGCGGAACACGCCAGGCTTCGCGCTCGCTCGAGCTGCTGCGCCTGCGCGTCGACCCCATGCACGAACGCTATTCTGCTCTGTTGGAACGCGCGTCGGATTGGGCAGCGCGCCTGCGTGACCAGGCCTCTCTGGAGGAGGCGGACTCCGCTTCGCTCAAGAAGACCATCGAGGATGCCAAGGCAGAGGTTGCCCGCGCTAAGGAGCGAGTCGATACCGCCTCCGCCGCGCAAAACGAGTTCAAGGTCGCGCGTGGCAAGCTCGAGGTGCAGGTCGAGGCTGCCATCAAGGCCATTACCGCCGATGGCACGACGGTGCTCGAGGAAGCGCTCATGCTTCCGGTGCCCACGGACCGCGATGCCGCCGAGCGCGAACTCAACCAGCTTGTGCGCCAGATCAACAACCTTGGTCCCGTTAACCAAGTTGCCATGGAGGAGTACGAGCAGCTCAAGCGCCGCGCCGACTACATCGAGGAGCAGCTGGCCGATCTGGAGAGCGCGCGCAAGGCGCTCACCAAGATCACGGTGGCCATTGATCGCAAGATGCGGAAGGCCTTCCTGGTGACGTTTGAGAAGGTCGACGCGAACTTCCGCGAGATCTTCGCTATGCTCTTCCCGGGCGGCCAGGCTCATCTGGAGATGACCGATCCCGAGCATCCTGCCGAGACGGGTATCGAGGTCGTGGCGCAGCCGCGCGGCAAGCGCATCACCAAGATGATGCTCATGTCGGGCGGCGAGAAGAGTCTGACGGCGCTCGCCCTGCTTTTTGCCGTGTACCGCACACGTACGGTTCCGTTCTATGTGCTGGACGAGGTCGAGGCGGCGCTTGATGACGCTAACCTGTCCAAGCTCATCGGAGCCCTCGATGTGCTGCGTTCCGATACGCAGCTCTTGGTTATCTCGCATCAGCGCCGTACTATGGAGGACGCTGACGTCCTCTATGGCGTCTCGATGCAAGCCGACGGCGTCAGTCGCGTCGTCTCGCAAAAACTCGATCGCGAAACCGGAAAGGTCGTGAATGCATAATGGGATTCTTCGATGCTCTCTCGCGCGGACTTGAGCGCAGCCGCGAGGCCCTCAACGAGGTCTTCTACTTTGGCGGTGAGGTCGACGAGGATTTTTGGGAGGACCTGGAGGACACCCTCGTAATGGGTGACATGGGCGCCGAGGTCGCTATCAAGGTCTCCGATGACCTGCGCGATGCCGCGGCCAAGAAGAACCTCAAGACCGCTCCGCAGCTTCGCCGCGCCCTGGCCGAGCAGCTTGAGCAGCACTTTGTGCCCATCGAGCGAGATCCGTTCTCCGATACGCCGAGCTGCGTGCTGTTTGTGGGCATTAACGGTGCCGGCAAGACCACGACGGTCGGTAAGATCGCGAGCGCCATGGCTGCCCGCGGCAAGAACGTGGTGATCGGTTCGGCCGACACCTTCCGCGCCGCCGCCATCGAGCAGCTTGATGTGTGGGGCCAGCGCGCTGGCGTCCCCGTCATCAAGCGCGACCGCGGCTCCGACCCGGCAAGTGTTTGCTACGACGTGCTCGACGAGGCCGACAAGCGCGGCAGCGACCTGGTGCTTATCGATACCGCCGGCCGTCTACACACGAGCCCTGAGCTCATGCGCGAGCTTGCCAAGGTGGTCAATGTGACCCGTAAGCGCGCCGCCAATATGGCCGCCGGTCCCATGCCGGTTTCGGTCGTGCTTGTGATCGACGCCGCGACGGGCCAAAACGGTCTGAACCAGGCGCTCGAGTTTAACGAGGCGCTGGGCCTGGACGGTATTATCATGACTAAGCTCGACGGCACGGCTAAGGGCGGCATCGCCATGGCCGTGGCCGAGAAGCTCAAGCTCCCGATCCTGCGCATCGGCGTGGGCGAGCAGGTCGATGACCTGCAGGAGTTCAATGCCAAAGATTTCTGCCGCGCCCTGGTGGGCGAGTCCAATTAAGGAGTGACTAGTGTTTGATTCCCTGAGCGATCGCCTCAACGACACATTTGACCGCCTGCGCGGCAAGGGCAAGCTGACCGAGGCCGATATTACTTCGGCCATGCGCGATATTCGCATGGCGCTGCTCGAGGCCGACGTTAACTTTAAGGTTGTCAAGGAGTTCGTCGCCAAGACTAAGGAGCGCTGCATGACCGCAGAGGTCATGGAGTCGCTCTCTCCGGCGCAAAACGTCGTCAAGATCGTGCTCGACGAGCTTACCGAGATGCTCGGCTCCACCGAGAGCAAGCTCGTCTTTAGCAACCGTATTCCCAATGTCATCATGCTCGTGGGCCTGCAGGGCTCCGGTAAGACCACGGCTGCCGTAAAGCTGGCCTACCTGCTCAAGAAGCAGGGTCGCTCGCCGTTGCTCGCCGCGTGCGACGTCTACCGTCC
>DXMX01000112.1 GCA_019413955.1 Collinsella sp. | reverse complement strand
TTGGTGAGCTGCTCCTCAGGCTTGGGGTCCAAAATCTGCTCGACTTTGTTGCCCACGGCACGCGGGGCGACTTTACCCGCACCAACGGCGGCAAACAGGTCCTCGAGCTGCTTGTAGTTAAACTGCTCCGCCACGGCGTTGAGCGCACGCGTCGAGCGCGGCGTAGAGATGCCATACCCGCGCTTGCGCAGGTCCTTGGCCAGTATATCGCGGCCGGCAGCAGCGTCATCGTCTTTGGTCGCGGCGGCGAAGTAACGGCGAATCTTTGACTTGGCCGAAGGTGTCTTGACGATCTTGAGCCAATCGCGCGACGGCTTAGAGCTCTTGTTGGTCAAAATCTCGACACGGTCACCCGTCTTGATCTCGTGCGTAAGCGGCGCCACCGCACCGTTGATCTTGGCACCGACGCAGTGGTTGCCGACCTCGGTATGGACGGCGTAGGCAAAGTCGAGCGGTGTAGAGCCGGCACGAAGCGCCATGACCTCGCCCTTGGGCGTAAAGACAAAAATCTCCTGGTCAAACAAGTCGACCTTCAGCGAGTGCAGGTATTCCTTGGCATCGGTGATTTCGTCAGACGCCGCCCAATCGAGCGAATGCTTGAGCCAGTTAATCTGGTCGTCCAGACGCTGGGCATCATTGGTCTTAGACGCAGACGATCCGCCCGACTTCTTATAGAGCCAGTGGGCGGCAATACCGTACTCGGCCTGCTCGTGCATCTCGTAGGTACGAATCTGAATCTCGAGCGGACGAGCCGTGGGGCCGATAACCGTCGTATGGAGCGACTGGTAGTTATTGACCTTGGGCATGGCAATATAGTCTTTAAAGCGCCCGGGCATGGGGTGCCACAGCGTATGCACCGCGCCGAGCGTGGAGTAGCAATCGCGCACCGAATGCGTGATGACGCGCAGTGCCACCAGGTCGTAGATCTCGGAGAATTCCTTGCCCTTGCGCTTCATCTTTTGGTAGATGGACCAATAGTGCTTGGAACGGCCGTTGATCTGGAAGTCCTCCAGGCCAATGCGGTTGAGCTCGTCGGTGAGCGTCTTGATGGTCTCGGCCAGATAGCGCTCACGGACCTCGCGCGACTCCGCCACCATGCGTGCGATGCGCTGGTAGGCGTCGGGTTCAAGGTAGAAGAAGGACAGGTCCTCGAGTTCCCATTTAATGGAGCTCATGCCCAGACGGTCGGCCAGGGGCGCGTACACGTCCATAGTCTCGCGTGCCTTAAACAGGCGACGGTCCTCGCGCAGGGCGGCGAGCGTGCGCATATTATGCAGGCGGTCGGCGAGTTTGACGATGATAACGCGGATGTCCTTGGACATGGCGAGGAACATCTTGCGCAGCGTGAGCGCCTGTTTCTCGTCCATGCTGTCGACTTCGATGTTGGTGAGCTTGGTCACGCCATCGACGAGCTCGGCCACCGTATCGCCAAACAGGCCGGAAACATCAGCAAGCGAGGTCTCGGTATCCTCGACGGTATCGTGCAGCAGCGCGGCGCACACCACATCGCAGTCCATCTTGAGATCGGCCAAAATGATGGCCACCTCGACGGGATGGTTGATGTACATCTCACCCGAGCGGCGCTTTTGGTTGCAGTGCTTCTCGGCAGCAAAGCAATAGGCCTGCTCCACCTTAGAAAAGTCGTCCTCATTCATATATTTGAGGCACAGGCGCTCCAGCTTGTCGTAGCTGTCCGCCATAATCTCGGGCGGCAGCTCATCGGCATGCTTATAGTGCTCCATCTCCGAGAACGGCTGGAGGGTGGAATCATGGGCGGTACGGGCTGCGGCATCCATCGAGGTCCCCTTCCCCTAGGCCCGCGGTACGATCGGGCGGTTAACTTTGGCTAGCATATCAGAAGCGCACGAATCGAGCGCCCAACTCCGGAAAGCCGAGAACTCCATGCGCGAACGCAACCCCTCCAAATAGCGAATTGACCTGCTCAATTGCACACGGCCGGGGTTTTCGGCCATCGCGATGCGACGGGTGTCGTCAAACCCCGAAACGCGACAGAAACCAAGCTCTTCGAAGATTCCCAGGCCACTCTCCACCGAGCGCTCGTCGACCGGCGTGCGAGCATCGATGGCAAGGCACATCTGCGCGATGTCGATATCGCTCGCGCTAAAGGAATCGTCCCCGGTCTTGCCGCGGTTGGAGCGCCACATGGTTTGCAGCGCGCGATAGAGCGTGACGAGCTCGTCGCGCTCGGGCGCATAGCAGTCGAGTAGGCGCTCGTTAATGCGGGCGTCGCGCGACGAATAGAGCAGGTGGATCACGGCGGGCTGGCCATCGCGACCGGCGCGGCCGCTCATCTGGTTAAACTCAATCGCGCCAAACGGCATGTGGTAGAGCACGACATGGCGAATATCGGGAAGGTTGACGCCCTCGCCAAAGGCAGAGGTCGAGACGATGCAGCTGAGGCATCCGTCACGAAACGCCTCCTCTACGCGATGGCGGTCGGCGCGCGTAAGGCCCGCGTTGTAAAAGGCGATATGCGACGCGTAGTCGGGAACGCGTTTGCGTAGCGT
>DXMX01000111.1 GCA_019413955.1 Collinsella sp. | reverse complement strand
GAAGGCAGCACATTAATAACAGCCATACCAAAACTCCAAGTCACTAGAACGCTTGAAGCCCATTGTAGCGAGATAAAAAAGAAAGCCCCAATTAAGGAGCCCCCAACACTGATAAACGGTGCCTATAAAAAATGAATTCAGCCCAGTAACCCTGCGGCGTTAAACGAAGGAGGCCCCGTTTCCCCGGAGCTGATTCCGTCGCGCGACTTCTGGCGAAGCCAGGTGAGCGCGAGGGAAACAGCGTAGGGGAAACGGGGCCTCCGGCGGGAAAGTTAAACCGCTACTTACGCCTTGTTGACGGAGCCAAACTCCTCCATGAGCTCCTTGGTGCGGGCAACGATGTTGTCGCGACCAGGCTTGAGGAGCTTGCGGGGATCAAAGCCCTTGCCCTGCTGATCCTTGCCAGCCTCGATGTACTCGCGGACGCCCTTGGCGAAGACGAGCTGCAGGTCGGTGTTGACGTTGATCTTGGAGATGCCCAGGGAAATGGCCTTCTTGATCTGATCCTCGGGGATGCCGGTGCCACCGTGCAGGACGAGGGGCAGGTCGCCGGTCTGGGCCTTAATCTCGCCCAGGCGCTCGAAGGAAAGGCCAGCCCAGTCGGCGGGATACACGCCGTGGATGTTGCCGATGCCGCAGGCGAGGAAGTCGACGCCCAGGTCAGCGATCTGCTTGCACTCAGCAGGATCAGCGAGCTCGCCGCTGGAGGTCACGCCGTCCTCGGTGCCGCCGATGCCGCCGACCTCGGCCTCGATGGACATGCCCTTGGAGTGGGCAAGCTCAACGAGCTCCTTGGTGCGGTCGAGGTTAAGCTGGAAGGTCTCCTCGTGAGAGCCGTCATACATGATGGACGTGAAGCCGGCCTCGATGCACTTGAAGCAGTCCTCGTAAGAACCGTGATCGAGGTGAAGGGCGACGGGAACGGTAACGCCCGTGGCCTCGACGGCAGCCTTGACCATGTCGGCGCAGACCTTGAAACCGCCCATCCACTTAGCGGCACCAGCGGTGCACTGAAGGATCAGCGGAGACTTGGCCTCCTCGGCGGCCTGGAGAATAGCCAGGGTCCACTCGAGGTTGTTAGTGTTGAAGGCACCGAGACCGTACTTGCCGGCCTCGGCCTTCTTGAGCATGTCTGCTGCGTTGACGAGCATAAAAGAAACCTCCTGTAAGGTTGCTCCGATAACGCCTGAGATTTTACCACGGCGCACCCGGGCATAAACGTTCGTTTGTTCACGAATATCGTCCAAACAGACTTTTTTTGACCGTTTGCCCTACGGAATCGACCCGTTGGGGAAAAATAGCTTGACGTTTGGACGCTTCTCGTGCTTTAAAAGCCGACTATCAAGCTATACCTGCATGAACGGGTTCTGCATGAGTTCGCGCGCCATGGTGGTCGAATCGCCATGGCCGGTTAGGCAAACGGTATCGGGCGGGAGAAGCCGGGCGAGCTTGGAGAGCGAGCGCAGAATCGCCGCCTCGTCGCCACCGGCAAGATCGGTGCGGCCGTGGCTGCCCGGGAATAGCGTGTCGCCCACAAAGGCAATGTTCCCCTGCTCGGTGGCGGCGAACAAGACGATCCCGCCCGGCGTATGCCCTGGTGTCTCGATCACCTGCAGGCAGATATCGCCCACCTCGATAGCATCGCCCTCGGCGAGCAGGCGCGTCGGCTCCCCGGGGTCGGGCGTCTCAATGCCCCACATAGCTCGCTGTTCCTCGATGTTCGCATGCGGCACCGCCACATCCTTAGCGCACAGCTCATACCGGCAGCCCTCGCCAACGGTGGTTCGCACGCCGGCAACACCACCAACATGATCGGCATGGCCATGAGTGCATACGGCGCCAAGCACGCGTACGCCGGGATGCTCGGCTCGAATATGCTCCACCAGGCGCTCGCCTTCCCACGCAGGGTCGATAATCACGCACTCATTGTCCGAAATAACAGCATAGCTATTGGTCTGAATGGGACCGTTTACGAGCGTCTCAATCTCGACCGATCCCTTGGGAGTTAAATCCAAGGACACAGCACTCATGTCCCCCTCCTCTCTATAGAACTCGAGGCATCAAACGATACCTCGAGTGTAGCGAATATCGATAATGTGGCACGTTCGTCGCGACTAAACGCGGCGCTTAAGCTGGGCTCCACCCTCGCCGGGCATCAGGCGGCGCGCGTCGTAGACCGAGTCAACGCTGCTGATGGAGGCCAGCAGCGGATCCAGACCACTCGCGTCCGAAATCTCGACCATAAAGCGCAGGGTTGCAATACCCTCGCGGTTGGTCGACGTGGCGGCAGAAAGGATATTGCCGCCCGCATCGCCAATGGCGATGGTGACGTCCTTGAGCAAGCCCATACGATCCAGGCACTCGACCACGATCTCGACCTGGAAGAGGGTGTCGGCAGCGCCGTCCCACTCCACTTCGATCATGCGCTCGGGATGCTCCATAAGACCCTTGACGTTGGGGCAGTTGGCGCGATGAACCGAAACGCCGCGACCGCGCGTGATGAAACCGACGATGTCGTCGCCCGTCACCGGATTGCAGCAATGCGCCAGACGGACCAGCAGGCCGCTGTTGCTCTCGCCTTTGACGATGATACCGTTGCTGGCGCTCTTGCCG
>DXMX01000110.1 GCA_019413955.1 Collinsella sp. | reverse complement strand
GTCTTCGCTATCGAAAAAGCAGCTCACACCCCAAACGACCGCAGGCGCCGCCTGCGGTCGTTTGGGGCGTGAGCTGCTTTTTCGATAGCGAAGACAAGGCCGTGTCCTTTACCGATTCCGTGCGTCCTGTCCTGTCCCATGCGGCTGCCATCGAGTACTTCGACGCTGGCGCCCTGGATATTCTACGTCGCCAGCGCGAGCAGTCGACGGCGTTTGCCTCGCTGCCGGCGCTCGACAAAGAGGCCAAGGTCTGTGTGTACGTGGAGCTCGACTGCGATGACGAGGCCCAGGCGACCGAGGAACTGTACCACCTGGGATGGGTGCTCGAGTTTGCGGGTGGCCGCGACGATGCGACATGGGTCGCGCGCACCGAGGTTGATCGCGAGTGCCAGCGGTTCTTCCGCCATGCGGTCCCCGAGAGCGTCAATATGCTTATCGACGAGCGTCGCCGCACGGATCCCACCATCACCAAACTGGGCTCTGACATGTCGGTGCCCAAGGCACGCTTGGGCGATGTCATCGCCCTTTATCGCTGCACGTTGGCCGAAAGCGGGCTTGAATCTGCTGCCTGGGGGCACATCGGTAACAACCATCTGCATGTGAACATCCTGCCGCGCGATGCGCAGGACTACCGTCGCGGTGGCGAGCTGTTTGCCCAGTGGGCTGCGGAGGTAACGGCCATGGGCGGTGCCGTTTCTGCCGAGCATGGCGTCGGCAAGATCAAGGCGGGCTTCTTAGAGACGATGTACGGTCACGAGGCCATGGTCGAGTCGGCGCGGCTCAAGCTCCAGCTCGATCCCGACGGGCAGCTGGGTCGCGGCAACCTGTTTTCGGAGAAGCTCTTGGATGAGCTTGTCCAGAAAGGGGGCGCGTGAAGATGAGCGATTTCCATATGGTGGTGTGCGTCAAGGCCGTGCCGGGCAGCACCGAGGTCAAGATGGACCCCAAGACCAATACCATCGTGCGCGATGGCAAGCAGGCGGTCATTAATCCCTTTGATGCGAGCGCTTTGGAATGCGCGCTGGCGCTGAAAGACGACTTTATCGGCTTTGGCATGGACGTGCGCGTAACGGTGGTGTCGATGGGCATCCCCGCGACCGAGTCGCTGCTGCGCGACTGCATCGCCCGCGGTGCCGACGACGCGCTGCTGCTGACCGATCGCGCCTTTGCAGGTGCCGATACCCTGGCAACCACCTATGCCCTCAAGTGCGGCATCGAGGCGCTCGACGAGGACTTCGACCTGCTCATCTGCGGCAAGATGGCGGTGGATGGCGATACGGCCCAGATTGGTCCCGAGCTTGCCGGTGCCTTTGATATTCCCTGCGTGACCGACGTGAGCTGCGTGCAGAGCGCGGGCTTTACGACCTGTGGCTCGCTGGCGCTCGTTCACGGATGCGATGCCGGCGAGGAGACGGTGTACCTTGAGATGCCGTGCGCGATGACGACTGCCAAGGAGATTGGCCAGTTGCGTATGCCGAGTATTGCCGGTATCCGCGCGGCGGAGGAGGCGGACGTGCGCGTGGTCAGTGCCGCCGACGTGAACGCCGACCCCGCGCGTTGCGGTCTTGCCGGGTCGCCGACACAGGTCGTGCGCTCGTTTGTGCCCGACCGTGACCAAACGTGCGAGGCCGTTGACGGAACGGCGTCCGAGCAGGCGGCAAAACTTGCCAAGATCATCGAGGGGATGGCATAGATGAGCGGACTGATTATCGATAGCGAAGCCTGTATCGGCTGCGGTCGCTGCGTTCGCGCCTGCGCCTCGGGCGGCATTGTGGTGGAGGGCGAGCGTCCCAACCGATGCGCCCGCGTAACCGACGGCTGTATCCTATGCGGTGGGTGCGTCGACGCCTGCCCTGTCAACGCTATCTCGATCGAGTGTGACGAGGCCGCTGGTGCGGTGGACCTTGATGCATATCGAGACATTTGGGTCTTCGTGCAGACCGACGAGCACGATACGGTGACTCCCGTTGCCTATGAGCTTATGGGCAAGGGGCGCGAGCTTGCCGATGCTCGCGGCTGCCGTCTGGTGGCACTGGTCGGCATGAGCCCCGAGGGCTCGCTCGGGGACCTGGAGCATCTGGTTTGCGCGGGCGCCGACGAAGTCCTGGCCTGTCGCGACGAGCGCCTGCGCCAAAACGATGCGGAGGTCTACGCCCGCTTGATCTGCGATTTGGTAGCCGAACGCAAACCCGAGGCCATCCTATACGGCGCGACCGCTTTTGGTCGCGAACTGGCACCCGGCGTTGCCGTGCGTTTGCAGACGGGCCTTACGGCTGACTGCACCGTACTTTCGATGGATACGGAGACGGGACTGCTGCAACAGACGCGTCCGGCGTTTGGCGGCAACCTAATGGCCACCATCGTCTGCCCCAATCATCGTCCCCAGATGGCAACGGTTCGTCCCGGCATCTTTAAGGCGCCCGACTTTGACTACGGCCGCTCCGGCACGATTGCCCAGATATCTCTTGCGGATGATGCTAAGGCTCGTGTCGAGATCTCGATTCCCGCCGAGGAGTGGGGGCAGCAGGTCTCAATCGCCGATGCCGAGCGCTTGGTCGTGGTGGGCCGCGGCATTGGTTCCAAGAAAAACCTGCCGCTGATGCGAAAACTCGCCGATGCCCTGGGTGCCGAGCTTGGTTGCACGCGTCCCGTCGTGGAGGCGGGTTGGCTGGAGTATCGC
>DXMX01000011.1:19564-38737 GCA_019413955.1 Collinsella sp. | reverse complement strand
CCCTCCCGTCTCCTGCGCCCCTCCCGGAATCGTCCACATCAGTGTAGCCAATCCACTGGCCAGCACCTCCCCGCCGCGGTCGATCAGGCAGGCCCAGTGGGAGGACTTGCCGACGTCCAGGCCGAGCACGGCCGCGGGTCTGGTCGATGGCGCTTTCACGGTGGTATCCTTCCGGTAGTCGTTCGACCGGATGGCCTCCCCCTCGGCACTCACATTACCAGCCGCGGCGCCTGCCCGGCACTTTCCTATCAGCCGTCGGGGGCGGCGCGTCCCGCGCCGGCAGCACCCAACGGGCCCTCTCGGGGGCAGGGACGTTCGGCCGTGCGCGGGCGCCCGGTCGGCGGCCCGTTCTGGGCGCGCCTCAATCGTAGCCCGAGACGGGCCCGGGCTGACAATTTCGACTGTAATGGACGTTCTTAAAAGACTAGTCATTTAAGTCTGTCCCCAATGACTGCGGAAACCCGGCACTTGGGGACGTTCCTTTTCCGCCGGCAGCTTGGGATAGTCCTTAAAGCCCGTATCGATCAACTGCGGAAAGCGCATTTCAGAATGAGCTTCCAACATGGGACGCGGTTTCCCTTGAGGCCCTCAAACGGAAAATGCATCCCGGAAATATGCCGAAAAGTGGCTCTCAGTTTCCCAAGCAGGCCGCTAACGGAAAGCGCATCCCGCTATCGAACTTCAAAGCGGGATGCGCCTTCCGTGCCGGCAGTTCCGGGCAGTCTGGGGCCACTCATTTAAGTCTGTCCCCAATGAGTGCAATGAGTGCCCAATGACTAGTAGTAGGCCCACATGGCTTCGACTTCGTTGAGGACCTCTACGACGCCCCAGCGGCGGGCGCTGCGGCTGGCCGAGTTGGGGTCGTAGACTCCCACTTGATCGGCATCGTCGATGCCCCAGAGCACGATATAGTGTCCAACACTGGTAAAGGTGCCGGGGCGAACCGATGCGATGATGGGCGCACCCGAGCGCAGCGCCTGGGTGATGGAGCTGCGATCGATATGGAGCTCCGTTCCGTTAAGGCCCAGCTGCCATGCGCCGCGCGTCATAAATGACCATTCGGTGGCGCCGGTGGGGGCATAGTTGCCCGCCTCGGAAAGGGCGCACATATCGACCGGCGTCATATCGGCGTGGCCAGTCTTAAAGATATAGACCATGGTGAGGCAAGTGGGACCGCAAGCGTTTTCGCGAATAGTGCCACCGGCATAGGGCAGCTCCGACCATGCGGGGTCAATTTGGTAGATGTGGGGCATGGTGCCGGCACTCCACTGCGAGCGCGGGGTCGAAAAAGCAAATGAGTAGCCGGGTGCGACGGGAGCTTTAAGCAGCTTGTCCTCGGCAGTGGGCTCAAGACCGGCTGATCCGTGGGAGATACAGGATCCCAAAAACACAAAGACGAGGCAGGCGGCAATGGAGCAAAGCGCAAGGCGTAGGCGGCGGGCCGGAAGCACGTGGCTTGTGGTATGCGACGCGGGGTGAGGGGCGGAATTGCCGCGATCGCGTTGAGGTCGCGAAAAGGAGCGTTTAACGTAGTAATCGGTCTTACGGCGATCGTAGCGGCGCGGCTGCGATGTGTCGGTCTGGCGTTGGCGTGTGCTCGTACTCACGCGGTCTGACTGCTGCACGGTACGGCTTTGTTGCCGAGAAGAAGCCCCGGGCTGCTCTTGGGGGCGCTGCTGGTTGCCGTTGTCGGAGGTGCTTCTGGGCGTTGGCGTGGTGCGGCCGGCAAGGCGCACGCTTTGTGGCCGTTGGTCGCCGTCATTGTATCCGTATGCCATTCGAATCACCTTGCCTCGTGTGTAACTTGTCTATCCTACATAAAAAGATGCGCGACACATGGGTATGTGCGCCAAAAGCCTGACAAATGGTATGAACGTTGCCGCGCCGCGCGCCAAGCGTCACGGCAACAGGTATTCAAAAGCAGACAAGATGAAAGCGTCCAAGACGAATGACGTCTCCCGCCGTTCGTCCCAAAAACGGTGCCGCTCGTTTTGCAGTTCTGCCTTCGGTCGAGCTGCGAGCGGCGCTGCTGCGCCAAGGCCGTATCTTAAAGCCATGGAATAAAAGCGCGCGGCAAAACGGACCGCGCAAGGGGTGACGCCAAAGAGGCGTCAATAAGGAAAGGAGGGGAACAATGGCGGACAAGAACGCAGAAGTTGCAGTCGAAGGTAACGGCGGCATGAAGAAAACGCTTTCGCTCTGGAATTTCTTCACCATCGGTTTCGGTGCCATCATCGGTACCGGTTGGGTTCTGCAGGTCGGCGACTGGATGGTCGTGGGCGGCGGTCCCGTTCCCGCTATGATCGCATTCCTCTTGGGTGCAATCTTCCTCGTGCCCGTCGGAGCTGTTTTCGGTGAGCTCACGGCTGCTATCCCCATCTCGGGCGGCATCGTCGAGTATGTCGATCGTAGCTTTGGCCGTACGCTGAGCTATATCACCGGATGGCTTTTGGCCCTGGGCAACGGCATCCTGTGCCCGTGGGAGGCCATCGCCATCTCGACCCTCGTGTCCGAGATGTTCGGCAGCCTGCCAGGCCTTGAGTGGCTGCGCGCCGTCAAGCTCTACACCATCCTGGGCGCCGACGTTTACCTGTTCCCGACGCTGATCGCGCTCGGCTTTGCAACCTACGTCATCTTCCTCAACTTCCGCGGTGCCAGCTCGGCCGCCAAGCTGCAGGCCTTCCTGACCAAGGCCCTGCTCTGCGGCATGCTGCTCGCCATGGGCGTCTCGCTGTTCACCGGCTCGCCGGACAACGCCATGCCCGTGTTCTCCCAGGTCACCGGTGCTGGCGGCGGCAAGCCCGCTACCGAGGGCACCAGCCTGTTCGCAGGCATCGTTTCGGTCCTGGTTCTGACCCCGTTCTTCTACGCCGGCTTCGACACCATTCCTCAGCAGGCTGAGGAAGCAGCCGAGGGCCTCAACTGGAACAAGTTCGGCAAGATCATCTCCTTGGCCCTGCTGGCCGCCGGCGGCTTCTACATGGTCTGCATCTACTCGTTCGGCACCATCCTCGACTGGCATGAGTTTGTTAAGAGCCCGGTTCCCGCGCTTGCCTGCCTCAAGGGCATCAACATGCTCCTGTACCTGGCCATGCTCGTCATCGCCACGCTTGGACCCATGGGCCCGATGAACTCCTTCTACGGCGCCACGAGCCGCATCATGCTCGCCATGGGCCGAAAGGGCCAGCTGCCCGAGAAGTTCGCCGAGGTCGATCCCAAGTCCGGCGCCCCCAAGCTCGCCTGCGTCGTTCTGGGCGTCATCACCGTCGTCGGTCCGTTCCTGGGCAAGAACATGCTCATCCCTCTGACCAACGTGTCGGCTCTCGCTTTCATCTTCTCCTGCGGCATGGTCGCCCTCGCTTGCCTGCGCATGCGCTTCACCGAGCCCGACCTGCCTCGTCCCTACGAGGTGCCCGGCGGCAAGTTTGGCATCAGCCTCGCTATCGTTGCCTGCGGCACCATCATTGGCCTGCTCGTGATCCCGTTCTCTCCCGCCTCCCTCAACATGGTGGAGTGGAGCATCGTGATCGGCTGGCTGGCTGTTGGCCTGGCCCTCATGGCCTTCACCAATTCCCGCAAAAAATAACGCCGAGCCGGGGCGGATCGGGTGCGCGGAACCCTCTCTCCCGCGCACCGAACCCGGCAGCACTTGGGTAGCTTTGTGAGGTCTTAACCCAACATGGCCTCGCCCACAATATGGATCCATAAGGAGGAACCATGTCTACTAAGTACGCAATCGTTGGCGGCAAGCTCATCGACGGTACCGGTGCCGAGCCGGTTGAGAACTCCCTCGTTCTCGTCGACGACAACGGCAAGATCGAGTACGCCGGCACTATGCAGGACCTTCCCGAGGGCGTTGAGGTTATCGACGCCGCCGGCAAGACCGTCCTTCCCGGTCTGATCGACACCCACCTGCACTTCTCGGGCAACCTGACCGACGATGACACCGACTGGGTCATGCAGCCGCTCCTCGAGAAGCAGGCCGTCGCCGTCAAGCAGGCCTACGACTGCCTCACCCACGGTCTCACCACCGTCTGCGAGATCGGCCGCTTTGGCATCCAGATCCGCGACTGCATCGACAAGGGCGTCTTCAAGGGCCCGCGCGTTCTGGCCACCGGCCTTGGCTTCTGCCGCGTTGCCGGCCACGGTGACTCCCACCACTGCAGCCAGGAGCTCAACAAGGAATCCCATCCCTGGGGCGATCAGGTCGACGGTCCCTGGGATCTGCGCAAGGCCGTCCGTCGTCGCCTGCGCGAGAACCCCGATGCCATCAAGATCTGGGCTACCGGTGGCGGCATCTGGCGCTGGGACTCCGGCCGCGACCAGCACTACTGCTCCGAGGAGATTCAGGCCGTGGTCGAAGAGGCCAAGATGGTCGGCATCCCCGTGTGGAGCCACTGCTACAACAACCACGCCGCTGCCTACGATTCCGTCCGCTTTGGTTGCGAGCAGCTGATCCACGGCTTCGATATCGATGAGCGCACCATGGACCTCATGGCCGAGCAGGGCACCTTCTTCACCCCGACGATCGCCTTCCTGCCCACTTGGTACGCCACCTATCCGCCCATCTACGTCCCCGAGCTGCACGACAAGTACGAGGGCACCCTGGTCGAGAAGGAGCTGCAGCGCAACTACGACTGCCTGCGCGAGGCCAAGAAGCGCGGCGTCGTCATGACGATCGGCTCCGACTCCTTCTCCTTCGTCACCCCGTACGGCACCTGCTCCATCGAGGAGATGTACGAGTTCGTCGACAAGATCGGCTTCACCCCGGTCGAGACCATCACCTGTGCCACCCTTAACGGTGCCAAGATGTGCCACATCGAGGACGAGACCGGTTCCATCGAGGCCGGCAAGTGCGCCGACCTGCTGGTCGTCAACGGTGACGTCGCCGCCGACATCCACGTGCTCAACACCGACAACATGGACGTCATCATGAAGGACGGCTGGATCGTCGAGGCTGGCACCTTTGGCGAGGCCAACAAATACAGCGCCTAAGATACCGTTTGTCGATGGCTGGATGTAAAACACAGTTTTTGATTGCATAATGCAATGGAGAGGGTCGCTTGCGTCCCTCTTTATTGCTATGGGTGCGTCAGTAAGAAGGGGATGACGGTGGATCTCAATAGGCTGATTCTGGGCAAGAGCTACAACTCTACCAAGGTCTTTCGTACCGCTCAGCATGTGGTTCAAGCCATCTTGCTCGGTATTGTCGTTCCGCTGCTTATCCTGCTGCTCATCTGGGATCTAACTGATAATCCCAATCCCGTTCCGGCCGTTGTCGTCATTGCCGGCTTGGTCATGCTGTGCTTCTTCTTCTCGTACGTCTTTGTCGTTCCCGATGACCTCACATCGAGCGCAACCGACCGCACGCTCGCCATCGCTTCAAAAATATTCGCCTACACGTCGCGCGGCCTTACGCCCGAAGCTGCCCTGGGCGCCTCTAAGATCATCCTGTCCGAAACTATCGCCTCTGCCATCTGCTTTACCGACGGCAAGCAGGTGTTGGCAAGCTGGGGCGAGGATTCGGCAAAGTGTCCCGCCGGCACCCCGGTGGTGCTCAAGACCACGCTCAACGTGATCAACAGCGGTGAGCAAAGCGTGTTTTCGCGCGACGCCTCCAATGAGACGGGTGGCTACTTTCCGCGCCTGCGCGCCGGTATTGTCGCACCGCTTACCGTGCGCGGGCATTGCGTGGGCACGCTCGAGCTGTATTATCCCCGTCTGAGCAGCATCGATATGCGCCAGACGGCGCTTGCCTCGGGCTTTGCCGACCTCATTTCCACGCAGCTTGCGAGCTTTGAGCTCGAGCGCCAGGACGAGCTCACGGCCCGCGTGGAGCTGCGCGCCTTGCAATCGCAGGTCGATCCTCATTTTCTGTTTAACACCATCAGTACCATCGTGTCGCTCGTTCGAACCGAGCCCGACAAGGCGCGGTCGCTGCTGATCGACTTTTCCAATTACTATCGTCAGACGCTTTCTGATTCCGATACGCTCACCACGCTCGAGCACGAGGTGGAACAGGGCACTCGCTATATCAATCTAATGCAGGCCCGGTATGGCGACGGCCGTCTGCGCGTTTCGGTCGACATCGACTTTGAGGTGCGCGACAGCCTGGTGCCGCCGTTTATCTTGCAGCCGCTGCTCGAAAACTGCATCAAGCATGCGCAGCGCGAGACCGAGCCGCTTTCTATTCATGTTAGGGCTTTCGAGACCGATGACGGTTTGGAGATCATCGTCGAGGACGACGGCATCGGTATGAGCGAAGAAGTCTGCGCGCATCTGTTTGAGCAACATCGCCTGGAGGAGCCCGAGAGCATTACCGCCGACGGCTCCGTCAAGCGAGGTTGCGGCCTGGCGCTCTTCAACGTGCTTCAGCGCATCCATTTCTTTTACGGAGAAGATTCCGGCATGCGCGTGAAGTCCCAGGAGGGCGTGGGAACGCAGGTCATCGTCGAGCTGAACGGCGAGCCGCATGAGCCGGCGCCGTTGACGGCGTAGCACGCGGTTGGATTGAGAGAAAAAGAGGGGAAGCACATATGTCCGAAGGCTGGAACATCTTGGTGGTTGATGACGAACCTCCCATTAGGGCCGAGCTACGCTATCTGTTGGAAAAGGATACGCGTGTGGGCCAGATTGCCGAGGCGGGCAATGTCACCGAGGCCGTGGAGTCGATTCTCTCGAACAAGCCCAACGTGTTGTTTTTGGACATCACGATGCCCGGCCGCTCGGGAATTGAGCTTGCCGAGACGCTGCAGAACCTAAAGACGCCGCCGGTGGTTGTGTTTGTGACGGCGTTTGCCGAGTTTGCCGCCGATGCGTATAACCTCGATGCGGTCGACTATGTCGTCAAGCCGGTCGAGGACGCACGCCTGTCAAAGGCACTCGACAAGATCGAGGCAGCCTTGGGTGCCCGTCGTGTTATCCACGCTCCGCGCCAGCCTTTGCGTCTGACGGTGGACCGCGGGGGCAAAAAGGTGTTCATTCCCGCCGCAGACGTCTGCTACTTTGAGGCGCGCGCCGATTTTTGCAACGCCATCTGCGCCGAGGGAACGTACCTGATCAATGAGTCGATCTCTTCGCTCGAGCGTCGCTTGGTCTCCGAGGGCTTTATTCGCGTTCATCGCAGCTATCTGGTCAATTTGGAAGACGTGCACAATGTCGAGATCGGTTCCACGGGTCTTATGGAGCTCAGACTCGATCGCGTAACCTCGACGGTGCCCGTGTCCCGCCGTCGCGCTGCCGAGGTTAAAGCACACTTGGGGCTTGCGTAGACGGTCTGCGTGCCGTCGTTTACCATCGCAGGTTTGGCATGGGCGCGCGGTGGGCATAATGGGTGGCATCGAATGAAATCGAAAGGATCATTATGCCCGCGCTTATCACCCATCATCTGTTTGGCGAGGAAAGCATCGACCGTCTTCCACAGGGCGTCATCACGTCCGATGAAGAGCGCATTGCCTTTATCTTGGGCAACCAAGGCCCCGACCCGTTTTTCTTTCACATTCTGACACCGCGTGTTTCCGACTGCACGCTGCTGGCGCAGGTCATGCATCGGTCGCGCATGTCTCGTCAGTTTGCGTGCCTGCGCGACGGCGTGTCGCATCTGCTGCCGCGCGACGCCAGCTTGGGTCGTGCCTTTGCGCTGGGCCTGCTGTCTCATTACGTGCTCGACCGCAACGCTCATCCCTTTGTCTATGAGCAGCAGTTTGGCATTGTCGAGTCCGATTCAGAGCTTGAGGATTCGAGCAGTCAGGTCCATGCCGTGATCGAGAGCGACCTGGATGTGCTGATGCTGCAGCTTAAACGCGATGGCGCTACGGTTGACGATTACCCGCCGGCGGGCGAGATCGTCACCACTGATCGCATCAATCGCGTGGCCGGCGTGCTGATGAGCTATGTTGCCGGACGCGTGTACGGCATTGACATTCCGGCGGGGGAGTACGGTGCTGCCGTTGCCAATATGCAGCGACTTTACCGCGCGATTGAGCCGGCCGGCTCCGCAAAGACGCGCGCGATCTCGCTGGTTGAGGGCTTGGTGCACGATTACTCGCTGCTCGACGGCCTTGCTCATCGCGTGACGACGGAGTTGCCCGAGCGCACCGGTAACCTGGGCCATCTGACATGGAAGAATCCCTTTACCGACGAGGTCTCGAACGAGAGTTTCCCCGAGGTCTTTGATCGCGCGCTGGGCGATTACGAGTGCACGGTCGCACGTTTTATCGAGACCGGTGACATGGATGCCGTGACCAGTCACGTCAACTACAGCGGTCGCGTGCTCAATGCCGATGAGGAGTTCGACCGCGAGGAATAGGGCCCGTGCGTGCCCCTTTGCCGAATCCTTACCGGCGGTTCTGGACAATTGGGGTACGATGAACTAACTGCATATCGGGCGAATACGAAGGGTCCCTGTCCATGAAATACACCAAGCTCGAGCGTAACTGGGTTATGTATGATGTGGGCAATTCGGCCCTTGTGCTGCTCAATACCTCGGTGGTGCCCATTTACTTTAACGCCATCAATACCGGCGCTTCCTCGGCCGACCTGGTGGTCGCCTGGGGCAATGCGCAGACGATCGCCTCGCTGGTCATCGCCATGCTCATGCCCATTCTGGGCGCGCTTGCCGACTACGCCGGCAACAAGATCAAGTTCTTCTTGGGCTTCTTCCTCACGGGCCTGGTGCTTTGCCTGGCGCAGGCTATCCCAATGTCCGCCATGGCATTTTTGACCGTGTACGTGCTGTGCACCATCGGCCTTAACTCTTCTATGACGTTCTACGACGCCATGCTGCCCGACATTACCACCGACGAGCGCATGGACGCTGTGTCCAGCTCGGGCTATGCCTGGGGCTATATCGGTTCCACCGTGCCGTTCATCATCTGCTTGGCGCTTATCATGGGTGGCCCCGCTCTTGGCGTCCCTACCATGCTGGCAACGCGTCTGTCGTTTATCATCACTGGCGCCTGGTGGCTCATCTTTACTCTGCCGCTCATTCGCACCTATAAGCAAAAGTACGGTCGCGAGCGCGGTCCCGAGGACACCATCGGCCACATCGTGGGCGGTGTGTTCTCCGAGGTCGGACACACCATGCGCGAGATCGCCCACAACAAGACCGTGCTGGTCTACATGGTCGCGTTCTTCTTCTACATCGACGGCGTGCACACGGTCATTTCCATGGCAACCAGCTACGGCTCGGCTTTGGGCATCGATTCGACGCAGTTGGTGCTGGCGCTGCTCGTTACGCAGTTTGTTGCTTTTCCGTCTGCCATCATCTACGGCAAGCTCGCCGGACGCGTGGGCACGCTCAACATGATTCTGGTGGCCGTCGCCGCCTACATGGGCATTGTGCTGTTTGCCGCGTTCTTCCTAAAGACCGCCTTCGAATTCTGGGTGCTTGCCATTATGGTCGGCCTGTTCCAGGGCGGCGTGCAGGCGCTCAGCCGTAGCTACTTTGGCCGCATTATCCCTAAGGAAAAATCCAACGAGTACTACGGCTTCTTTGACATCTTTGGTCGTTATGCAAGCGTCATGGGCACCTTCCTGGTGTCGGTCGTCACCTCGTTGACCGGCAACCCGTCACTGGGCGTCCTTTCCATTGGCGTGTTGCTGATCGTTGGCTTTATGCTGCTGGTCCGCCTGTCCCGCATGACTCGGGCGGCAGAGCATGCCGCATAGGAGCGAGCAGCTATTGTGCCTGTCCACGGTACTCTTTTGGGGTTATCCGCAATAAACATTGCGACTTGCGAGCAATGATTTGCCCAAGTGGGTATGATGGAATCAGCTAGGTCGCGGGGCGTCGCCTGTGTTTGGCGGCGTCCCGTTTTTGTGTTGCAGGGAGGGTAAGGCATGAACGCCACAGTCGTGATTCCAACGTATTGGGCGGGCGATGACGCTTGCGCAAACGCCCCTGGCACCTATGACCATTCGACACGACTCAACGCCGACAATCCCGAACTCGACCGCTGTCTGGCCTCGCTTGAGCAGGTGCGCGACATCCCGCGCATCATCCTTTTGGTGGTCTGTCCCGTTTCTGCCACAGCCGATGTGTCGCTGCGCGTGCACGAGATTGTCGACGCGCATCCCACGCTCAAGGTCACCGTTGTCACCAACACCCAGGCCTCGCATATCGCAGACCGGGTTGCTCAGATCGCGCCCAAGGGTTCGGGCGAGTGCGTGAGCCTGCGAGGCTACGGTGCCATCCGCAATATGGGGCTAGCCTGTGCCGCTGTGCTGGGGCATGACGCGGTTATCTTCTTGGATGACGATGAGACTGTCATCGACGCCGACTTTATGAAGCGCGCGACCTATGCGTTGGGGCAGCAGACGCGTCAGGGCTTGCCGATCTTGGTCAAGAGCGGTTATTTCTACGATCGCGACGGCTCGCCGCTGGCTCCCACGGACAAGGCGGGCATCTGCCATCGTTGGTGGACCAAGCGCATCGAGTTCAACCGTTGGATGAAAAAGGCGCTCTCGGGCGCCCGCATCTCGCGTTCCAACTACGTGTGCGGCGGCCTGATGGCCCTGCACGCCCGCGCCTTTACGCGTGTGGCCTTTGACCCGTTTATCACCCGCGGCGAGGACTTGGATTACCTCTTTAACATGCGCATGTTTGGCTACGACGTGTGGTTCGATAACGAGTGGACCGTGCGCCATCTGCCTCCGGAGTCCGAAAAGCGCTCACCGCGCTTTATGCAGGATGTATACCGTTGGTACTACGAACGGGCCAAGTTGACATTCGCCGCGCATCAAAAGGAGCTCATTCCCGTTACGGCGGCATCGCTCATGCCCTACCCGGGCCCGTGGATTTCGCGCGAGCTCGACGACCGCGTGCGCAAGACCGCTATGGTCCGCAGCGTGTTTACCCGCGAGCATGAGGGCTACCTGCGCATCTGGCGCCATGGTATCGACGAGGCAAAGGCCTATGCGCGCCAAAACGCTGCAAGCTACCTGCGTTTCCAGAGCTTTTGGCCCAAGATCATGGACGGGCTTTGGCGTGACGCACAACTGATCAGTATCCTGGAGGGGGCCGAATGATCGACCGCCGCGCCCAGCGCGATAGTTCAATATCAATCTTTCGCATCATTGCCGTTGCCTGCGCCATTTGCGTGCTGGTGTACTTTATTTTTGCCTTGGTGACCGGTATCGAGCCGATCGCCACGGTGATTGCCTGCGCGCTGCTGTGCATCTTTCTGTGCATCTTTATCTTTTTGACGCTCAATCCCGATTCGGTGCGCTCCCAGTACACCGAGGAGACGCTCTCGGTGGCCTCGGCCATGCTCGAGGACATTAAGGGCGGTCTGACGCAGGAGTCGGCGCGTTTGGTGTGCCGGCGCATTTTGCCCGAGACGCGCGCCATGACGGTGGCCATCACCGACGAGGGCAACGTGCTTGCCTGCGCGGGAGAGTTTGAGGAAAAACTACTGCCAGATTCTCCCATCCACACGCTTGCCACACGCTACGTTATCGAACATGGCATCGTGCAGTCGTTCAACCGTATGGTGGATGTCGTGGGCTCGGACGGCTCGCACAACCAAGTCCCCGCCGGCATTATCGCCCCCATCAAGGTGGGCGATCGTACCGTCGGCACGCTCAAGTTCTACTACAAGACCCCGCGCGCCGTCGACCGTACCCAGTACGCGCTTGCCTCGGGCTTTGCCGAGATCTTGTCCACGCAGCTCGCCATCCACGAGCTCGAGGTGCAAAAGGAACTCACGGCGCGCGCCGAGGTGCGTGCGCTGCAGGCGCAGATTAACCCGCACTTCCTGTTCAACACGCTGAACACCATTGCATCGTTTACGCGCACCGACCCGCTGCGGGCCCGCGAACTGCTTCGTGAGTTCTCATCGTTCTATCGTGCCACACTCGACAACTCGGGATCGCTTATTCCGGTCTCGCGCGAGGTCGCACAGACCAAGCGCTACCTTACCTTTGAGAAGGCCCGCTTTGGCGAGGACCGCGTGCTTGCGACGTTCGATGTGTCCGAGGACGTGGAAGATACGCTGGTGCCGGCGTTCGTGATCCAGCCGATTGTCGAGAACGCCGTGCGTCATGGTATGGGCGATGACGACGCCCTGAGGATCGACGTGACCGTTCACCAAGACGGCGAGGATGCAATCTTGATTGCCGTGGCCGATAATGGCGTGGGCATGGATGAGGGTACCGCCGCCAGACTGTTTGACGAGCGCTCTGCCCGTCCCGACGCCAGCTCTCCCCAGGGTGGCGGCGCCGGTGTGGCCATGCACAATATTTCGGAGCGCATCCATCGCTTTTATGGGCCGCACTCCTATACGCGCGTCGAATCGGCGCCGGGCAAGGGCACCAAAGTGCTCCTTCATCTTGATTTGTCAGAGAGCATCTTTGACATTCAAGAGTAAAATAAAAGGCTACGGGCTCAACGTCATGCGACGGATGCCCGGCGTAGTTAGTTGACGAAAGGTTTTATCCCTATGCTGCGTGCGATGATTGTGGATGATGAGGCGCCGGCTCGCTCGGAGCTTCGCTTCCTGCTCGAGCAAACGGGCAAGATCGGCACGATCACGGAGGCGTCGAGCGTCCGCTCCGCCATCGAGATGCTTATGGAAAGTCGCGTGGATGTCGTGTTTCTCGATATCTCGATGCCCGGTGCCTCGGGCCTGCAACTTGCCGAGGCGCTGCATAAGCTCAAAAATCCGCCGGCGATCGTGTTTGTGACTGCGTATAGTGACCACGCGGTCGAGGCATTCGACGTGGATGCCGTCGATTATCTGATGAAGCCGGTCGAGGAAGCTCGCTTGGATCGCGCGATCGAGAAGGTCATGCAACGCGCCAAGCCGGTTACGGACAGCAAGGTGACCATCGAGCGTATCCCGGTGGAAAAGGGCGGCCGCAAGGTGCTCATTCCCGTGGATGACATTCGCTTTATCATGGCCAAGGACGATTACTCCTGCATCTATACCGTCGATGATCGCTTTTTGTCGACGACCTCGCTGGCGCAGTTTGAGGCCAAGCTCTGCGACTTTGGCTTCTTCCGTGTTCACCGCCGCTATATCGTCAACTTGGCGTGCGTTACGGACGTCGAGACGGTGCCCTCGGGCGCCATCCAGCTGGGCATTACGGGCGTCGACGAACGCGTGCCGGTTTCGCGCCGCCGCGTCGTGCCGCTCAAGAAGGCTCTGAGTCTCTAGCACACTGGCCCCGCAGCCCTGTAGACCCATCGTCTGCGGAGCCGTGGGGCTTTTTTGTATGTATCTGCCGAATCGTTTTTTGCGGAAGGGATCCCATGAACAGCGCAAGCGCCAAGCGCATCGACATCATCTCGGACACCCACGGCTATTTATCGCCTGCGCTCTTGGATGAGCTTGAGGGCGCAGATCTGATTATCCACGCCGGCGACCTCACGTCAGAGATGGACTACGAGCACCTATGCACCATCGCCCCCGTGCGGGCCGTACTGGGCAACAACGATTACTACCGCGACTACGGCCCCGATGTAGACCGTCTTGCGCTTTTTACCTACGAAGGCCTCAAATTCGCCGTAGCCCACTACCGCGAAGACCTTCCGGTGGGATCCGTAGACGTAGCCATCAACGGCCACACCCACGTAACCAAAGAAGCCCAAGTGGGCCGTTGCTTAGTCCTCAACCCGGGCAGCGCCAGCTACCCCAGAGGCACCCGAGGCCCCACCATGGCCAGAATGCTAGTAAAAGACGGCAAGATTATAAGCACCAAGTTTATTGACCTAGACTAACCGCAACAAAAACGGGGGATGCAGATTGCATCTCCCGTTTTTTATGAGCCAAAGGCCGAGCTTCAACAAAACCCTTAGACACCCCCGCCGCGGAGAACGGGGTCGCCGAGCCGCGAAGCGGCGAGCAACAACAACGGCTCGAACAATGTGACGGCAGGGAGGGTCTCCGGGGCCGGCGGGCGCGGGTTAAGTTTGTCGCGAGTTCCGCACGCAAAGGAAAGCACTTAATGTGCTTTCCGTCTTGCGCAGGACTGTAGAGCAGCAAACTTAACCCGCGCCCGCCGGCCCCGGAGACCCTCCCGGAGGGACCGAAAAATTTTTTCAAAAAAGTTGTTGCGCGCCGGACAGACTTCTGTGTATACTAATCCCCGCAGCGCACGCGAGCGGAAACAAACGCGAACGTCTGCCTGGGGAGTTAGCTCAGTTTGGTTAGAGCGCCGGCCTGTCACGTCGGAGGTCGCGGGTTCGAGCCCCGTACTTCCCGCCAACGCAATTAAAGCCACGTCTTCGGACGTGGCTTTTTGCGTTTGATGCACTTTGTTTCGATAGAACGATCGCCCTGGCGCATCTTCGCCCAGAATCCCCGCCCCTTCGGGAACGCAAGTAAAATCTAATAAGCATATCTGTCTAAACAACAGCTTTGTTGCGCAACACCTGTTCAACGAAGCAGGGGGTTAGGTTATACTAAATTGTACTGTGGGCCGCATCTGATGCATTTCGCTCCAAGCGCGGCATTCAGTGGATATCCGATTTACCATTTGGATGTCCTGCGGTCATTTAGCGTCTCGACACAAGCTCGGCCCCGGAGCTCGTTCGAGCTGTTCGTATTCCTTGAAAGGGGAAAAAATGGACATATCGAGGAAGACTGATTACGCCCTTCGTATGTTGGCGATGCTTGCCGAGGATCCGGAGCGTTTGCTTTCTGTTCGCACCGCTGCCGAAGAGGTCAATGTCCCGTATTCGTTTGCCCGCTCGATTCAGCACGGTTTGGTCCAGGCCGGTATTGTGGAGAGCCTGCGTGGCGTCCACGGTGGCATGCGTCTCAAGGTCAGTCCGGACGACGTTACCATTCGTCAGGTCGTCGAGGCCGTTCAGGGCCCTATGGTTATGAATGATTGCACCGCGCCCGATGGTGACTGTGCGCGCATGGGCACGTGCTGCTATCATCCCCTGTGGGCCGGAGCCCAGGCGTTGATGCGCGATTACCTCGATTCCGTTTCGCTCGGCGACATCGTCGCTCACCGCCAGTTCCCGGCCGTCGATCCCAAGTTCGCCGACCGCGAAGCGTTTCCCGAGTACGCCACCTGCGCGTGCGCTTGCCGGGAGGAATAGCGCCGCATAAGGAGCATAGCCATGATTCAGGACCCCTTTCGTTCGACGATTCGTTCGGAAGGGGTTCTGCGTTATCGCGACCTTCCGTGGCGCCGCACGCGCGATCCGTACATCATTTGGCTTTCTGAGGTCATGCTGCAGCAAACACAGGTACCACGCGTGGAGACGCGTATGCCGGCGTGGCTCGATCGCTTTCCGACCGTGCAGGCGCTTGCCCAGGCCGCGCCTTCCGATGTTTTGGACGCTTGGCAGGGCATGGGCTACAACCGACGCGCTCTGGCGCTTCACGGGGCCGCTCAACGGGTCGTAGAGGATTGGGGCGGGGAGTTTCCGCACGAGACGCGTGACTTGGTCGCTCTGCCTGGTATTGGCCCGGCAACGGCGCAAGGTATCCGGTCGTTTGCGTTTGATCTTCCGGGCGTGTATCTGGAGACCAACGTGCGCACGGTCTTTCTGCATCACTTCTTTCCCGATGTACCGGCTGTTCCCGATCGCGAGCTGGTGCCGCTGATTCAGGCGGCCTGTCCGGCGGCCCCCGGTGCGGCGACCGACGAGATCGCTCCCTTTGCCGTGCCGCTCGATGATGCCGATACGCCGCGCGCGTGGTATTACGCGTTGCTAGATTACGGCGCATATCTAAAAAAGACGTTGCCCAATCCGTCCAGGCGCTCGGCGGGCTATAGCCGTCAATCAAAGTTTGAGGGCTCACGTCGCCAAAAGCGCGCGCATATCGTGCGCATGTTGCTGGCAGCGCGCGATGGCCAGCCGGCGGGGATTACGCTTGCTGATGCCGTGGTGGGCGTTAACGAGATGGAAGCGGCGGCTGGGCGTGGACCGGTCGAGCGCGAGCTTGTCGCAGGCATTCTAGCCGACCTGGAGCGTGAGGGCTTTTGCCGAGTCGAGGGCGATCGCTGGCTGAGCATCTAGCCTGTGCAAATCTGAAGAACAGGATTGTAAGGTTTAGATTTCCGGTATGAGGGCATCCTAAAGACGAGGCCGCTCGAAGCCTACGGGCGGCATGCGTTGAAGGGAAGTACACCTATGGATTTTGAGAATTCTCAAACCAAGAAGAACCTCGAGACCGCTTTTGCCGGTGAGTCCCAGGCACACACCAAGTATCGCTACTATGCTTCCAAGGCCAAGAAGGACGGCTACGTTCAGATCTCGAACATCTTTGCCGAGACGGCTGGCAACGAGTCCGAGCACGCCAAACTGTGGTTTAAGTATCTGCACGATGGCGCCGTCCCCGATACCCTGGACAATCTGCGCGATGCCGCCGCGGGTGAGAACTACGAGTGGACCACGATGTACGACGAGTTTGCCAAGACCGCCGAGGAAGAGGGCTTTGCCGAGATTGCCGCAAAGTTCCGTGGTGTCGCCGCCGTCGAGAAGGCTCACGAGGAGCGCTACAACAAGCTCGTCGAGCGCATTGAGTCGGGCGAGGTGTTTGAGCGCGAGGGCGTGAAGGTGTGGAAGTGCCTGAACTGCGGGCACCTGCACGTTGGTGCCGAGGCGCCCGAGGTGTGCCCGGTGTGCAACCACCCGAAGGCGTACTTTGAGGAGCAGGTGGTGAACTACTAGCGCTTGGCGCTGGCTGCTGCGGAGCGCAGGGCGGGAGGCCGGATCGCCTTCCCTCCCCGCTCACGGCTCCGCAGGGTCGCGTTGAGGGAAGACGATCCGGCCTCCCGCCCTGCGCTCCGGCTTCGGGTCGTTGCGTGCTCGCTACAGAAAAGCTGATATTAAAGGTTGTGCGCCGCCCCTTTTTGGGACGGCACGTTTTTGTGGGGTCCCGGTCTCCACAATTTTCGTCAAGCTATTGGTTAGATTTTGGTCAGTTGGCGTAAGGGCGGAAGGCCAAAAGATTGTTGGCGAAAAAAGCTCAGAGAAAGTGCTGGTAGGGGAGTTGTTGAGCTTTTCGACAGCTTTTGAGCAAAAGAAACTTTGTGGCTATTGCCGGCGATTGCGTTGTCGCGGTCATGGCGGTGCGGGATGCTGGTCGTAAGCGTCGAATGCTCCGATTTTGGAGGCCAGCATGGATCTGTTTCTTGAGACTCCGCAGCAACAAGCTGAGCGCATGCTGCGTCAGCAGCAACGACTCATGGAGATACAAATGCAAGGGGCGGCAGTCCAGCCCTTTGCGCAAAATGTCGTGCCCGCTGCTGTACCTGCAGCTGTGCCCGGGTGCGAATCGGCACCAGAGGCCTATTCCGTACAGCAAGATTCATATGCGCAGGAGCTCGCGTTCGACAAGCGTCGTGCGCGTCGTCGCCGCGTGGGCCAGCGCCTGCGTACGCTGGCGATGATCGTGCTGATTCCGTTGGGGCTCGCGGCAATCTTCTTGGCCTCATATGCCCTCACGTGCATTCTCAACGGCGCCTCGCCCAGTGAGGTGCTTGAGCACTTGGCAGCTCTCGGCCAGCGCCTAAGCGATGTCGTAACAACTATCCGCGCCGGCTGGGAGAGTTAGCGTTTTAGTACCTGTGGCCCAAAATCCATTTGTCCGATTGCCATGTGACGCCCGGTGCGTGTGGCGGGGTAAGATTGATCGCGGTTTTGATTGATGGTCGATTGAGTTTGTTGGGCGGAGACTATGTCTGCTATTGATATCGTGCTTGTTGTGATCGCCTTGGTGGCGGTGGGGGTTGCTGTGGCTTGTGCCCTGCAGCTCAAGGGCCTTCGCGCCGAGCTGCGGGAGCGTGGCGATAGCGGAACAGAGATGCTGGCTGCGCTCGAGCAGGCCAACAACGCGCTCGATGCCCTGAACGTCGCGCTGGCCGAAACACGCCGCACGGCAAACGCCATCGCGCAGCAGCAGACGACCGATGCGGCCGTGGAGCAGCAACGTTACCTGGTCATCGCACGCGAGTTCTCGCAAGCTGGTGACCGGATGGATGACCTGCGCCGTGAGACGGCCCAACAGCTCGGCGCCAATCGCGAGGGCATCGAGCATCGCCTGGACAAGGTGCGCGAGACGGTCGATGCTCAGCTGGGCGCCATCCGCAAAGACAACAACGTGCAGCTCGATCAGATGCGCGCGACGGTGGACGAGAAGCTCTCTCGCACGCTCAACGACCGTCTGTCTGCATCGTTTAAGCAGGTGAGCGACCAGCTCGAGGCCGTGTACAAGGGCCTGGGCGACATGCAATCTATCGCCACTGGCGTGGGCGACCTTAAGCGCGTGCTGGGTAATGTAAAAGCGCGCGGCATTTTGGGCGAGGTACAGCTGGGTGCAATCCTAGCGGACATCCTTACGCCCGACCAGTATCTGGAAAACGTCGCCACCAAGCCCGGCGCCTCGGAGCGCGTTGAGTTTGCCGTCAAGCTGCCGGTGGACGAGGGCGATCCCGTGCTGCTGCCGATCGACTCCAAATTCCCGGGCGACGCGTACGGGCATCTGCTCGACGCGCAAGAGTCGGGTGATGCCGAAGCTGTGGCCACCGCGCGCAAGACACTCGACGCTATGGTGAAACGCGAGGCAAAGGACATCTGCGAAAAGTACCTGAGCGTGCCCGCGACCACCAATTTTGGCATTATGTTCGTGCCGTTTGAGGGCCTGTACGCCGAGGTCGTCAGCCGCCCCGGGCTTATCGAGACCCTGGGCCGCGACTATCACGTCAACGTTGCCGGCCCCAGCACCATGGCGGCCATCCTCAACAGCCTGCAGATGAGCTACCAGACGTTTAAATTGCAAAAACGCACCGATGACGTGCTGCGCGTGCTCTCTGCCGTCAAGGCCGAGCTGCCGCGCTATCAGGCGGCGCTGCGCCGCGCCCAGCAGCAGATTGAGACCGCAGGAAAGACGGTCGAGGGCATCATCACCACGCGTACCAACGTTATGGAGCGCAAGCTCAAGGATATCGACGCGCTGGAAGACGCGCGGGAGGCCGACGAGATCTTGGGACTCACGTCTGCGGAGCTGCTCGCAGACCAAAAAGACGAGGACTAGCTGCATCTGACGGCGGGGCGCCTGCGCAAGCGCGGGACGCGGGCGCTTTTCGCGTTGCACTTGCCTGAAGTGCGCTTTAGTGTGCAACAATGGCGTTTCGCCCTATCAGACGCGAAAGGAAGCCCATGTCTCAGAGAAACACCAGTCCGCTCAAACGCTCCACCGTGCGCCGCAC
>DXMX01000011.1:3043-19554 GCA_019413955.1 Collinsella sp. | reverse complement strand
TTTGGGACGTCACGCGCACGCAGCCGCTGATCGTCTTTCTCTCGGTGTTCTCGTCGGCGGGCTACATCTTTTTGCTCACGTTTGCCAACACCTACGTGATGGCCCTCATCGTCGACCGCGTCCAAGCGGGTTCCGTGGCGGGCGATCAAGTATTCGAGGTCTTTGGTCCCTGCATTCTGGCGCTCGTGCTCGTTAACCTAGTGGGCCAGATCCTCTCCAAGCTGCAGGACTACACCGTCTACAAGCTCGAGATTGCGGGTAACTATCACTTGGCGCGCCTGTGCTTCGACACGCTCTCCAATCAATCCATGACATTCCACACCAGCCGCTTTGGCGGATCGCTCGTGAGCCAGACGAGTCGTTTTATGAGCGGCTATACGGGGCTGGTAGACGTGACGGTGTATTCGCTCATTCCCACCATCACCTCGGTTGTCTGCACGGTGGCGGCGCTCGCTCCGGTGGTGCCGACGTTTACCGTGATCCTGGTGGGCATCATGGTCGTCTACATTGCGTTTGTCTGGCTTATGTACAAGCGCATCATGCCGCTTTCGGCCGCGACGTCCGCCGCGCAGAACAAGCTGTCGGGCGTGCTGTCCGACGCGGTCACGAATATCCTGGCCGTCAAGACCTGTGGGCGCGAGGACTTTGAGCGCGACCTGTTCGATGCCGCCGACCGCGCCGCGCGCGACGCCGAAACGGTTTCGATGCACGCCATGATGCAGCGCAACTTTACGACCTCGGGCCTTATCGTCATCACCATGGCCGTGGTGAGTGTGTTCGTCGCGGGTGGCAACGCGTGGTTTGGCATTTCGGCCGGCGCGCTCGTCATGATCTTTACCTATACGTACAACCTCACCATGCGTCTGAACTACGTAAGCTCCATGATGCAGCGCATCAACCGCGCGCTGGGCGATGCGGCCGAGATGACGCGCGTGCTGGACGAGCCGCGTCTGGTGGCAGACGACGAGAACGCTCCCGAGCTTAAAGTGACCGAAGGTGCGATTGATTTTGAGCACCTGAGCTTTGCATACCGTGACGCCGCGGCGGGCGAGAACGTGTTCGACGACCTGACGCTTCACGTGGCGGCGGGCCAGCGCGTGGGCCTGGTGGGTAAATCGGGCTCGGGCAAGACGACGCTCACCAAGCTGCTGTTGCGCTTGGACGATGTGCAGGGCGGCCGCGTGCTCGTGGACGGCCAAGACGTCTCGCGCTGCACACAGCAGAGCCTGCGCCGCCAGGTTGCCTACGTGCCGCAGGAGGCGCTGCTGTTCCATCGCTCCATTCGCGAGAATATCGCCTACGGCCGCCCCGACGCAACCGACGAGCAGATTCGCGAGGCCGCGCGCCTGGCCAATGCGACCGAGTTTATCGACCGCCTGCCCAACGGCTTTGACACCATGGTGGGCGAGCGCGGCGTCAAGCTTTCGGGCGGCCAACGTCAGCGCGTGGCCATCGCCCGCGCTATCCTGACCGACGCACCGATCCTGGTGCTCGACGAGGCGACGTCTGCCCTCGACAGCGAGTCCGAGGCGCTGGTGCAGGAGGCGCTCGAGAACCTGATGCGCGGTCGCACCTCCATTGTGGTGGCGCATCGCCTGTCCACCGTGGCGGCGCTCGATCGCATCGTGGTGCTGGCGGACGGCGAGATTGTCGAGGACGGTACGCATGCGCAGCTTGTCGAGGCAGGCGGCGAGTATGCGAGCCTGTGGGGCCGCCAGACCGGCGCATTTTTGGAGGCTTAAGGCCCCCGTACGTGGGACAATCGTTTCCGTGAAGTTATGTTTCTGCCGAGCCGAGGAGTCGTTATGCCACGCGAGACCAATGCCGCCAAACGCGAGCGCGCCGTTGAGGTGTGCGAGCGCCTCAACCGTCGCTATGGCCCGGTTGAGTGCTTTTTGGACCACGAGAATCCCTTTAGGCTGCTCATCGCGGTGCTGCTCTCGGCGCAGACGACCGATGCACAGGTCAACAAGGTGACGCCGCGGCTGTTTGCCCAGTGGCCCACGCCCGAGGCCATGGCGGGGGCGAGCGTGGCCGATGTGGCCGACACCATTAAGTCACTCGGCTTTTATAAGAGCAAGGCCAAGCACGCCGTGGAGGCCGCGCAGATGATCGTTGCCGATTACGGCGGCGAGGTGCCGGCCGACATGAAGGAGCTCGTCAAGCTACCGGGTGTGGGGCGCAAAACGGCGAACATCGTGCTCAACGTGGGGTTTGGCATTGTCGAGGGCATCGCGGTCGATACGCACGTCAACCGCATCGCGCACCGCCTGATGCTGAGCCCCAAGACGCATGCCAAAGAGCCGCTCAAGACCGAGCAAGATCTGCTCAAGATTTTGCCGCACGAGTATTGGGAGTCGGTCAACCACCAGTGGATCACCTTTGGCCGCGAGATCTGCGACGCTCGCAAACCTAAGTGCGACGAGTGCCCGCTGGCAGATTTGTGCCCCAGCGTGCGCGTAGCGGGGTAGGGCGGAACGCATCTTCGTCTGGCGTTTTTTGCGGGGCTGGGTTTGCCCTTGAGCCGGAGTCCTCTCCATGCGCTACCATGACAGACAATGTATTTGACGTACGACCCGCCGAGCTTGCCCCGGCGGGCTTTTGGCGTTGCGATGCCGGAGGAACAGCATGCTCATTCACCGTATAGCCGCGCAGCTCTACACTGCCGAGGCGCTGCAGACCGTCGAGGCCGGACTCGATGCCGGCGAGGACGTGACGCTGGCCGTGTCGCAGTCGGGCCGCACGCTTATGGCGGGCGCCCAGTTTGCGCGCCGTCCGCGCCCGACGGTCTACATTGTGAGTGGCGAGGATGCGGCCGATCGCGCCGCGCGCAGCCTTGCCGCCTACGTGGGCCTGGCGCACGTGTGCCGTTTTCCCGAGCGCAAGGACTATCCGTGGCGCGAGCAGGCGCCCGACGATGCCGTGGTGGCGCAGCGCTGCGAGGCTCTGGGGCGCATCGTGCGCGGGGACAACTGCATCATGGTTGCCTCGGCCCGCGCGCTGCTGCGCTGCGTGCCGCCGGTCGAGAGCCACTACTGGGAGTCCACGACCTTTGCGGTGGGCGAGGAGATTCCTTTTGACGAGGTGCCGCATCGCCTGGTGGGCATGGGCTACACCAATGCCGGCGCCGCTGATGCGCCCGGTCTGTTCCGCATTCACGGCGACACCGTCGAGGTGTTCCCCGCACAAGAGAAAGCGCCCGTGCGCATTGAGTTCTTTGGCGACGAGATTGACCGCATCCGCCGCATGGTGAGCTCAACGGGGCAGACCATCGGCAACGAGGACAGTATCGAGATCTTCCCGTGCCGCGAGCTGGCGCTTACCGACGAGGCGGTCCACAACATGCATGTGGCGCTCTATCGCGCCAGCCAGGACGACAGCAAACTGGCGGCGCTGCTCGAGATGGTGGATGCGCGCATCGTCACGCCCGAGCTCGACCGCTTTTTGCCGGTGATGTACGGCCAGACCGTGAGCCCGCTGGCACACGTGAGCGGCAAGGCGCTCGTGGTCCTGTCCGAGCCGCGCTCGCTGTTCGACGACTGTCTGCGCGCCTACGAGGATATCGAGGCGCGTGCCGGCGAGGCAGGGATTGACCGCCTGGATGGTCTGTACGTGCGTGCCCAACAGCTCGATTTTGGTGCCCAGCAGCGCCTGAACTATGTGAGCCTCATCCGTGCCGGTGGTGCGGTGACGGCCGAGCTCAAGATTGAGCAGCCGGCCATTGCGGGCTCGGACAATCGCTTTATGACGCGTATCCAGGAGGTCGTGGGCAAGCGCTATGCCTGCGTGTTTGCCATCCCCGACCGCGGTGCGCGCGAGTCGATGGAGCTCACCTTTGGCGACGAGGGCATAACCTTTGAGGAGTCACTGACGGCCGCGCCCGAAAACGCCGGTGTTATCGGTGACCGTGTACGCGTGGCGGCGGCGGATTCTGCCGACCGTGCCGCCCGCCAGGAGGCCCATGCTTCCATTCGCGAGCGCAAGGCCGACGCGCTTAACGCCCGCTCGCTCGAGGCGGGTGCCGCCCAGGCTGCCGCCGGTGTCGCCGTGCCCACCATCTCGCGCGGACGCGTGACCTTTGTCGATGCCGCTCTGCCGCAGGGCGTGGTGGTGCCCGATGCCAACCTGGCCGTGTTCTCGATCGCCGACCTCAACGCCCGCATGGATGCCAATTGCGCGCGCAGCCGCCGCAAGGTTGACATTACGCAGATCACCTTCCCGTTTAAGCCGGGCGACTACGTGGTGCACGCAACGCATGGCATCGCGCTCTTTAGCGAGATCGCGCGCCAGGAAGTGGGCGGCAAGGAACGCGACTACTTTTTGCTGGAATATGCCGACGGCGACAAGCTCTACGTGCCGCTCGAGCAGGTCGACCGCATCACGCGCTATGTTGGCCCCGACGGCGACAAGCCGCGCCTGACCAGGCTCAACACCGCCGACTGGACACGTGCCACCAACAAGGCGCGCAAGAACGCCAAAAAGCTGGCGTTTGACCTGGTCGATTTGTATACGCGTCGCTCGTCGATTACCGGTATCGCCTGCCCGCCCGATACGCCCGAGCAGATCGAGATGGAGGAGAGCTTCCCCTACGACGAGACGCGCGACCAGCTGGAGGCTATCGCCGACATCAAGGCTGACATGGAGGCGCCCAAGCCCATGGACCGCCTGCTCTGCGGCGACGTGGGCTTCGGCAAGACCGAGGTCGCCCTGCGCGCGGCCTTTAAGTGCGTGGACTCCGGCCGCCAGGTCATGGTGCTCTGCCCCACGACCATTCTGGCCCAGCAGCACTACGAGACGTTCTTTGAACGCTTTGCCCCGTTTGGCCTTGAGGTCGAGGTTCTCAGCCGCTTCCGTACGCCGGCGCAGCAAAAGCGCGCACTCAAGGCGTTTGCCGAGGGCGCGATTGACGTGCTTATCGGCACGCACCGCCTGCTTTCGGCCGATGTGAACCCCAAGAACCTGGGCCTGGTGATCATCGACGAGGAGCAGCGTTTTGGCGTGCAGCACAAGGAGCAGCTCAAAAACCTGCGCGAGCAAATCGACGTGCTCACGCTCTCGGCAACGCCTATTCCGCGAACCATGCAGATGGCCACGAGCGGCGTGCGCGACATGAGCCTGATCACCACGCCGCCGACCGGGCGTCGTCCCGTCATTGTGCACGTGGGGGAGTACGACCCCGACGTGGTGAGTGCGGCGATTCGTCTGGAGGTGGGTCGCGGCGGACAGGTGTATTACGTGTCCAATCGCGTCAAGACTATCGACGACGCCGTGGCGCGCGTGCACGAGGCCGCGCCCGAGGCGCGCGTGGGCGTGGCGCACGGCAAGATGAGCCCGCGCGAGGTCGAGGACGTGATGATCGAGTTCGCGACCAAAAAGATCGACGTGCTCATCGCCACGACCATCGTGGAGAGCGGCATCGACAACGCGACCGCCAACACACTGATCATCGAAGACTCGCAGCGTCTGGGTCTGGCACAGCTTTACCAGCTTAAGGGCCGCGTGGGCCGCTCGGCCACGCAGGCATACGCGTACTTTATGTTCCCCGGCGAGCTGCCACTTACCGAGGAGGCAACGGCACGCCTGACTGCACTTTCCGAGTTCCAGGACCTGGGCAGCGGCATGCGCATCGCCATGCGCGACCTGGAGATCCGCGGCGCCGGCTCGCTTATGGGCGCCGAGCAGCACGGCAACCTGTCGAGCGTGGGCTTTGACCTGTTTACGCAGATGCTGGGCCAGGCCGTGGCAGAGGCACGCGGTGACGACGATGCCGGCGTGGAGGCGGCGAGCGTGGGCATTAACCTGCCGGCCGACTACTTCTTGTCCGAGGAGTACCTGCCGGCGGTGGATCAGCGCGTGCTCGTGTACCGTAAGCTCGCAGCGGCCGAGGACCTGGAGAGCATCGATGAGGTGCAGGAAGAGACCGAGGCCGCGCATGGCGAGCTGCCGTTGGCGGGACTCAACCTGTTCAACCGCGCGCGCATCCGTATTCGCGGCGAGCGCCTGGGGCTCGAGAGCGTCACGCTCAGCGGTGGGCGTATCACGTTTTTGGGCGTCGACGTGCCCAAGAAGGTGGCCTTTGAACTAAAGACCCGCTATGGCGCGGTGAACTTTCCCAAGAGCCGCAAGCTGTCGGTGCCCTACAAGGCGGGCGCCGGTGTGGGCAGCGGCCTGGGCCGCGGTCTCGACGCCAACGACGAGGCCGGTCCCGTGGCAGCAGCCCTCATGCTGCTGCAGCAGCTGGGTGCCAGCGATGATGAATAACAGGTAGGTGGCTTGGCGGGACAAGGATTCTTTGCCCCGCCACGTTGCAGGTTGAAAACTTCGCCCGATGGAAAGGAAAGCATGTTCGGGTACATCTACAAGAAAGACGCCGCCGCTATCGCGGTCGTTCTGTGCCTTTGTCTGGGCGTGGGCAGCTTCTTCGATTACCAGATCTCGAGCGCGCTGTTCAACATCGCCAGCATGTACGGCCGCTTTATCGAGGCCGCCGGCGAGCTGCCGTTTGAGCTGACGGCGAGCGTCGCAGGCGTTATGCTCGTACGCGCGGTGCGTCCCGACTCCAGGGGGAGCAAATGGCTCGCCGTGCTGGGCGTTCTGGTCAACGTGGGCCTGGTCGGCTACGAGATCGTTTCGTCCCTGCGGGTTGGCGGCAAACTCATCGTGGTTCAGTTGGTGCTGACGTTTGTGCTGGTCATCGCGGCCAACCTCATCGCCTATCGCCTTACGCGCGACACCGCGCCCGACGATCTCACGCGCTGGGCGTTGATGGTGCTTGCCGTGTGGGTCGCTCAGGCCATTATCCTCAACGTGATCGTCAAGCCGCTGTGGTCGCGCCCGCGCATGCGCGTGATCGAGGTCACGCCGGGGCTCAATTTTCAGCCGTGGTGGGTGATCGGCAACCCCGACAAGTGGGCCTATATCGCCGCCGGCGTGATCAAGGACGGCTTTAAGTCGTTTGCGAGCGGACACACGGCGCACGCGGCGATCGGCCTTATGCTCGCCGGGCTTCCCGCGGCGGCCTTTAAGGAAAAGCCGTCGCGCCGCCGCGTGGTCTTTTGGGTCGCCGCTGTGGTTGCAGCGCTCGTCGCCTTTGGTCGCATCGTGATCGGCGCACACTTTTTGAGTGACGTGAGCTGCGGCTTTGCCTTGGTGCTGGCGCTCGAGTGCCTTGCCGCGCGCATTGCCTATCCGGGCGGCGTACAATAGCCCCATCTGAATCATCGGGCTCGTGCCCGGCTAGAGAGGATTACCATGCTCGCGTTCAACAATGACTATTCTCACGGCGCACATCCGGCAGTGCTGCAGGCGCTCGTCGACACCAATATGGAGCCGCAGCCCGGCTACGGTACCGATGCGCACACCGAGCGTGCCAAGCAGCTCATTCGTGAGGCCTGTCAGGTACCCGATGCCGACGTGTTTTTTCTGGTGGGCGGCACACAGGCCAACGCGACGGTGATTGACATGCTGCTTGCGCCCTACGAGGGCGTCGTTGCAGCCGAGACCGGCCACGTTGCCTGCCACGAGGCGGGTGCCATCGAGTTTGGCGGCCACAAGGTGCTTACCATTCCCGGCTACGAGGGCAAGATGCATGCCGAGGATCTCGACAGCTATATCCAGGTGTTTTACGAAAACGAGAGCTACGAGCACACGGTGTTCCCAGGTGCCGTGTACGTGAGCCTATCGACCGAGTACGGCACGCTGTACTCCGCCGCCGAGCTTGCGGCGATTCATGCGGTGTGCCAGAAGCGCCAGATTCCGCTGTTTGTGGATGGCGCCCGTCTGGCCTATGCGCTGGCGGCCGATGAGTGCGACATTACCCTGCCCGAGCTGGCGCAGCTGTGCGACGTGTTCTACATTGGCGGCACCAAGTGCGGCGCGCTTTGCGGCGAGGCCGTGGTGTTTTGCGGCATGCACGCTCCGGCACACCCCATTCCGCGCATTAAGCAGCACGGAGCGCTGCTGGCCAAGGGCCGTCTGACGGGCGTTCAGTTTGAGGCGCTCTTTACCGACGGCCTGTATTTTGAGATTGGCCGTCAGGCGATCGAAACCGCGCAGGCGCTTCGTCGCGTGCTGCACGAGCACGGCTACCGGTTCTTCTTGGAGACGCCGACTAACCAGCAGTTCGTGATTCTGCCCAACGAGGACATGGCGCGCATTCGCGAGCATGCGGCGATCGAGTACTGGGAAAAGTACGACGAGACCCACACGGTGGTGCGCTTTTGCACCAGCTGGGCCACGACGCAGGAGGATATCGACGCGTTGGCGGCTGTCCTGTAGCCTGATGTAATGACGGGGGGCCGCCTTGCGCTGGGTTTGGCGCAAGGCGGCCTCTGTTTTTGAGGGGGAAGGGTTGTATGACCGAGATGTCCGAGCCGACGATTCGCCTGGCGACGCCCGATGATGCGCCGGCGTTGCTTGCCATCTATGAGCCGTATGTGCGCCAGACGGCGATTACCTGCGAATACGAGGTGCCGAGCGTTGAGGAGTTCGCCGGGCGTATTGAGCGTACGCTCAAGCGCTATCCGTATTTGGTGATGGAGTTGGACGGGCGTCCGGTAGGCTATGCCTACGTGAGTCCGCTTAACAGCCGCGAGGCATACGACTGGTCGGTCGAGACGTCGATCTACCTGGCACGCGATGTGCGCCATGGCGGGCTGGGTCGCAAGCTGCACGATGCGCTCAAGCAGTGCCTGATCGCGATGGGCATCACCAATATGTGCGCGCTCATCGCCGTGCCGCACGACAAGGACGACGAGTATCTAACGCACAATAGCCAGGACTTCCATGCCCATATGGGATATCGCTTGGTGGGCGCCTTCGATCGCTGTGCCCAAAAGTTCGGCCGCTGGTACGACATGTGCTGGATGGAGTTGGTCCTGGCCGAGCGCACGCCCAACCAACCCAAACCAACCTGGTTCCCCGACCTCCCCAAACCTACCATTTAGGGACAGGTTTATTTTGGCAGGTTAGCCGATTGGCTCGGTGTATTTGGCGCGGTCGGTGCGCTGGATACGCTTGGAGATATGGAGCGGGTGGCCGTCGGTGTCGTAGACGTAGTCGGTGATCAAGATCAGCGCCTGCCCACGCTCAACGTTGAGCAAAAACGCCTCGTTTTGCGAGGCATAGCACACCTCAAAGGTCTTATGTCCCTGTGCCGGCGCGCGATGGAATTCTTGGCGCAGCGTGGCGTAGAGCGAACCGTTGATATCGCGATCGATGAGTGCCTCAAAGCTCGGTGGTAGATAGGTGGTTTCCAGGCACAGCGGCGCATCGTCCAGGTAACGCAGGCGGACAAGTTTGACGAGCTTGCTGCCCACGGCGGCGTCAAAGAACTTAGCTATGCTGCCGGCCGCCTTGGCAAAGCCCGAGTCCACGGTGCGCGTGGTGGGCTTCATGCCCTGGCCCTGTACCTGTGCCGTGTAGCTCGAAAACACCAGGTTGTTCTCGTGGAGCGCTGGCGTGTCGGCCACAAAGGCGCCACGTCCGCGCTCGGTGCGCACCAGGCCCTCGTCAACTAACACCTTAAGCGCGTGGCGCACGGTGCTGCGCGACAGCCCCGATTCGTCCATGAGTTCCATCTCGGACGGCAGCTTGTCTTCGCGCGCGTAGACGCCGGCGGCGATGCGGTCGCGCAGCGTACCCGCCAGACGCTCGTATTGGGCCAAGTTCTTTTTTGACGAAGTGATCATGCGAACAACCTGTATCTAACTTGTATGCTTACTGAACCAAGCATGTATCCAACATGACAACAAAACCGCTGGTAATGGCTTGCCGAAAACTTTACCAGCAAAATTTCTAAGACAAATATAGCATACAACTAGTCGACATAACCAAAACATGTATGTAACTTGTATGCCATCGAGAGCATCAAACGAGAAGAAAGGCTGATGCACGATGACTACTCAGGAACAGGTTAAGGACGTCGTCTCCCAGGTTTTGGCTGACAAGGCAGACAAGGGCGGCATCAAGCGCGTCGTGTGGATTGGCGCCGGTGGATCCAACGGCGGCAACTATCCTGCCCAGTACTTTATGGAGCACGAGGCCACGCAGGTCGTGAGCTCCAGCTACACCAGCAACGAGTTCGTGCACGCCACGCCTGCCTACGTCAACGAGAACACCCTGGCCGTCGTCGTGTCCATGCGCGGCACCAAGGAGACCATCGTCGCCGCCCAGGTCGCCAAGGATCACGGCGCCAGCACCATCGCCATCTATGTCGACGAGTCCGGCCTCACCGAAGTCTGCGACTACAAGATCCAGTATGACAGCCTGGCCGTCGATGAGTCCTGCATGGGCCGCACCAACTCCGCCGTCGTGACCATGATCGCCATGGAGCTTACGCAGCAGACCGAGGGCTATGCCGAGTACGAGGCCGCTATGGCCGCCTTCGACTTGGTCGACCCCATCTATCGCAAGGCTGTCGAGTACACCCGTCCGCTCGCTGCCAAGTGGGCCGAGCAGAACGCCGACAAGCCCTGCATCAACGTTATGGCTCAGGGCCCGCTCTTTGGTGCCGCCTACGTCTTTAGCATCTGCAACGTGCAGGAGATGCTGCAGATCGACTCCTGCACCATCAACACCTGCGACTTCTTCCACGGTCCCTTCGAGATCCTGGACAAGCGTACCTCGCTGTTCCAGCTCATCAGCGTCGGCCGCAGCCGCTGCAACGACGAGCGCGGCATTCGCTTTGTCAACCAGTACGGTGGTGAGCGCGTCTACCAGCTCGACGCCAAGGAGCTCGGCCTCAACGACATCAAGGACAGCGTGAGCGAGTACTTCAACCACCTGATCTTTGCGCCGATCCTCAACAACGTGTATATGCGCGCGCTTTCTGCCGTCACCCACAAGGACTACATGACGCGCCGCTACATGTGGAAGCTGGATTATTAGTTACGGCGTTTTACCAAACGCCGTAACGGCTCGACGCTGCAAACCCACCTGAGCGGCAATCTGCCTTTCAGCTTCAGCGGCATGACCAGAAGGTCAATGCCGCTTCGCTTCAAGGCACCTTGCTCGCTCAGGTGGGTTTTCGCTGGCGTTGCCAAAGCATCGGCGTCGCCTTGGCCCAGATGCGGCACTTGGAGACGTTCGGCACTTGGGGACAGTCCTAGTCATTGGGGACAGGTTACTTTGCACCAAGTTGGCGCATATGAACCTGACCCCCTTGCACCAATGGGTTGTAGCGGTAGAGCAGATTTTTCCGCTCGCCGATTTGTGTCTTGAAAAATGTATATAACGACTATAACGTAGTGTGAAACATATTGGAAACAATACCGAGGAGGCTGCGTTGAAGAAAAGCAATCTGGGCTATGTGCTGGTGCTGATCGCCGCGCTTATGTGGGGCAGCATCGGAATCTTTGTAAAAGGCATCTCGGCCCTGGGTGTTTCGTCTCAGAGCATGGCGGCCTTTCGCCTGTTGTCGGGTGCCGTCTTAATGGCTCCGGTCTTGGCGTTCATGGGTTGCCAGGGAGGCGATCGTGAGGGAAAAGCATCGGGTCCCCTGGCACTGTTCAAGGCAAGTCCTAAAGAGCTTGTTCCCTGTGCGCTTCTTGGCATTATCGGCCTCGCCACCGCTAACACGCTTTATTACGAGTGCATGGGCGAGGTGGGCATGTCCACGGCCTCGGTGCTGCTCTACACCTCGCCGGTGTTTGGCGTCATGCTCGGCCGCGTGCTTTATCGCGAGGATGTGACTCCCAACAAGCTCGTTGCCATCGCTTTTAATATCGGTGGCTGTGTACTCGCAGTGACCAATGGCGACCTTTCCGGTTTTCATTTTTCGGTTTGGGGCGTCACGTCGGGCGTGATCGCGGGCTTTTGTGGCGCGTCGCTCGCGGTGTTTAGCCGGATAGCAACCAAGACGGTCCACCCGCTGGCTGTCACGTTTTGGGGCCTTGTTTTTGGCGGTGCGGTTATGGCGGCTATCGCGGCTCCGTGGCCAGATGTCGCCGCGGCAATGTCGCCACAGCTGCTGCTGCTGTTCTTTGGTTTTGGACTCATCCCCACAGCCGTGGCCTATGTCTTATATATGCAGGGTCTGTCCATGGGGCTCGAGACGTCGAAAGTTCCCGTCGTAATGTCATTCGAGACGGTCGTCACCGTACTGCTGGGCATTGGTGTCTACGCCGAGCCCGCCGGCGCGATCAAGGTCCTGGGCATCGTGCTGGTGCTTGCGTCCATCCTGATCATGAACACCGACTTCTCCAGGCTGCGCAACAGCGCCATTGTCAAACGTATTGTCGAGAGCATGACCTTTAAGCCCAACGCGTGGTGGACCGAAAAATCTCAGGACATGGATCTGTTTAAGGAACGCACTGGCATCGCGCTGGAGCCCACCGTGCAGGAAAGCCCCTGGTACTTCGTGCGATAGAGGATTGTGCACGGCGTTTGGCCTGGGGTTATCCAGCCAGCGCCGGCCTATCCAGCCCCAACGTTTCAAGTACGTTAAGCCCGTCAACGGTCGATTTTCACCCGCGAACGGTCTTTATACTAATTAGCAATATAAGCAACATATAAGACGTTATAATGACCATAACGAAAAGGAGGAGGCAAGATGAATCAGATCATTCTCGCATCTCATGGCGGCCTGGCCGCAGGCGCCAAAGACACGCTCGAGATGGTTCTCGGCGACGTGTCGAACGTCCACGTCGTGTCGCTTGCTCGTGACGACAAGGAGCCCATCACCAATAAGGTGGACGCCATGATCGCCACGTTCAACGCGGACGACACCGTCTATGTGCTGACCGATATGCTCGGCAGCTCGGTCAACAACAACATGGTCGAGCTTTCCAAGAACGGCACGAAGTTCACGGTTGTCAGCGGTTTCAACATTCCGCTGGCACTGACGCTCGCTATGAGCCCCGTCCCCATCAAGGGCGCCGAGCTCGCGGCCCTCATCAACGAGGCCCGTACCGGTCTGACCAACCCCAACGCACCGGTCGAGGCCGTCGCGGCTCCCGCCAAGAAGGCCAAGGCGTCCCGTCACAGCTCTGGTCCCGCCAAGATCGTCCTCGCACGTCTTGACTACCGTCTGCTGCACGGCCAGGTCGTCTTTACCTGGACCACCAAGGTTCAGGCCGAGCGCATCATCGTCGTCGACAACGCTGCCGCCAACGATGACATCAAGAAGGGCGCTCTTAAGCTGGCCAAGCCCCAGGGCGTGCGCCTGAACGTCTTCACCGTCGAGCGTGCCCTCGCCAAGATGGACAAGCTCAACACCCTCGGCGAGCGCGTCATGTTTGTCTTTGGCAACACTGCCGAGATGCTGCAGTTCTGCCAGGGCTACAAGCTCGACGCCATCAACCTGGGCGCCACCGCCAACCACGACGGTGCCGATCAGATTGGCGGCAAGGACAGCTCCGTCTTCTTCGACGCCACCCAGAAGGCCGACGTCAACCAGCTGCTCGACATGGGCATCAAGCTCTACGTCCAGCAGACCCCTACGTATCAGAGCGTCGACATCGACGCCAAGCTGTAATCAACCAGGCTTTTGCCTGACTGAAAGGAGAAGGGTATGAATACGTTCATCAGTGCGGTGCTCGTCGGCCTCGTCGGCGTGTTCTGCATGTGGGACTCCCGCCTGCTCGGTCGTCTTAACTTCGAGCAGCCCCTCGTTGGCGCTACGCTCGTCGGTCTGCTGCTGGGCGATGTGCCCACCGGCCTTGCCGTCGGTGCCGCCGTCGAGCTCGTGTCCATGGGCCTGGTGCAGGTCGGTGCCGCCGTTCCGCCCGATATGGTCCTGGGCGGCATCGTGGCCGCTGCCTTTGCGTGCCTGACCGATGCTTCCGCCGAGACCGCCATGACGATCGCCATCCCGGTCGCCGTCCTGGGTCAGCTTCTCGGCATCGTGTTCCGTTCCATCATCGCCGTCCTCACCCATGTGGCAGATAACGCGATTGATAACGGAAAGTTCAAGACCGCCTACCGTATGCACATCTGCGCCGGCTCCGGTTTGTACGCCATCATGTACTTCCTGCCGATTTTCCTCGCCGTCTTTGTTGGCACCGACCTGGTTCAGGCCATCGTCAACATGGTTCCCGAGTGGCTGTCCACTGGTCTTAACGTTTCGACCAAGATCATGACCGCCTACGGCTTGGCTCTGCTGCTCACCATGATGATCAAGAAGGGTATGACTCCGTTCCTGTTCATCGGTTTCCTGCTCGCCGCTTACCTCAACCTGTCCGTCATCGCGGTCGCTCTGATCGGTGTGTGCCTGGCTGTCGTCTTCATGGGCTTCAAGTTCAACGGTTCCCATGCAGCCGCCGGTGTCGATTCCGACTACGATCCGCTCGAAGACGACGAAGACTAAGGAGGAACACACTATGGCAACCGCAACCAAGGACGTGTCCCTGAACAAGAAGGTCAGCCAGTTCTTCTGGCGCTCCTGGGCCATCCAGGCCTCTTGGAACTACGAGCGTCAGATGAACATGGGCTTCCTCTACGGTATGGTTCCCACGCTCGATCGCCTCTATCCGGACGAGTCCGACCCCAAGCAGCTTGCTGCTAAGAAAGAGGCTTACCACCGTCACATGGCGTTCTACAACTGCACCCCGCAGACGAGCGCTTTCATCCTGGGCCTCGCCGCCTCCATGGAGGAGGAGTACGCCAAGGATCCCGAGAACTTCAACCCCGATTCGATTAATGCGGTCAAGACCTCCCTTATGGGCCCGCTTTCCGGCATCGGTGACTCCTTCTTCCAGGGCACCATCCGCGTTATCGCCTTTGGCTTGGGCGTTCAGCTGGCTCAGCAGGGCTCCATCATGGGCCCGATCCTGGCCCTTCTCATCTCCATCGTCCCCTCCGTGCTGATTACTTGGTTCGCAGCCAAGATGGGCTATCAGGGCGGCCACGAGTACCTGAACAAGCTTCAGGGCGGCGACCTCATGGAGAAGCTCATGTATGTCTGCGGCATCGTGGGTCTTATGTCCGTGGGCGGCATGATCGCCACGCTGATCGGCGCCACCACCCCGCTGCAGTTCGCTGACGGCACCGTCGTTATCCAGGACATCCTGGACGGCATGATGCCCCAGATGATCTCCCTTGGCCTCACCGGCCTTATGTACTGGCTCATCAAGAAGAACGTCAACACCGGTTGGCTTCTCGTGATCGCCATTGTGGGCGGCATCGCCCTCTCCGCGGTCGGCATCCTGGCTTAGTCGCGACTAAGCGCCTAACCGCTTTCCCCCGGGGGCCTGCCTGGCATCCCATACCCCAGGCAGGCTTCCATCCCCAAAATGCGACAATGGGACAGTCCCTTTGTCGCATCCTCAACGGGCCGGCGACTCGGTCCAAACCACAGTAACCCTGCGAGCGCCCGGCAATGTGGCGCCGCAAAAATTGAAAGGAATGTGTCAGATGTACGAGATCGACCTTAACCTCCCTAAGCAGATTGTCGCTGACGTCCTGTCCAACCACGAGATCCATAGCGTCGCTTTCGTCGGCTGCGGTGCCTCCATGTCCGACCTTTACCCCGCCAAGTACTTCCTGGCCAACAACACGGACAAGCTGAACGTTCAGATCTTCACTGCTAACGAGTTCAACTACGACACGCCTTCCTGGGTCAACGAGCACACCTTCGTGATCACCTGCTCCCTCGGTGGCTCCACGCCCGAGACCGTCGAGGCCAACAAGACCGCCAAGAAGCACAACTGCCCGGTCGTCTCCCTCACCAACAAGGCTGGCTCCGCTCTGACCGTCGACGCTGACTACGTCATCGTTCACGGCTTCCACGCCAACTTCGCTGCCAAGTGCGAGAAGCCCGGCTACGCCATCGCTCTTGCTGTCGAGATCCTTCAGCAGACCGAGGGCTATGACCACTACGAGGACATGATCACCGGCCTCACCAACGTCTTCGAGCTCTGCGAGAACGCCGCTCAGTCCTGCAAGAAGCTCGCCAAGAAGTTCGCCGAGGACTTCAAGGACGACAAGATGATCTACTTCATGGCCTCTGGTGCCTCCGAGAAGATGGCTTACTCTCACGCCGCCTTCCTGTTCACCGAGATGCAGTGGATCGACGCCGCCGCCTACAACACCGGCGAGTACTTCCACGGCCCGTTCGAGGTTTCCACCGAGGGTAAGCCCTACGTCTTCTTCATGTCCGATGGCGCTACCCGTCCGATGGACGCCCGCGCCCTCACCTTCCTTGAGCGCATGGGCGCCAAGGTCGCTCTGATCGACTCCAAGGATTACGGCCTGGCTGACGCCGTGCCCGCGAGCGTCGTCACCTACTTCAACCCGCTGCTGCACCTCGCCGTTATGCGCGAGTACGGCAACCAGATCGCCGAGGCCCGTCAGCACCCGCTGACCATGCGTCGCTACATGTGGAAGCTTTCCTACTAATCACAAGTAAGTAGACCTTACGGGTTGATTGAGAGGGGATGGGGTTTGCGCCCCGTCCCCTTTTTTGCTTTGGGGAGGGCGTATCCGTCGCGCCACAAAACCCCAGATAAAACCTACCAAAATAAACCTGTCCCTTTTTGGCAGGTGGGAGGAGATGCGTATGATCAAAGCAGTGC
>DXMX01000011.1:686-3033 GCA_019413955.1 Collinsella sp. | reverse complement strand
GCAGTGCTGTTTGACATGGACGGCGTGCTGGTCGATACCGAGTGGTTCTACAACCGTCGTCGCGTGGCGTTTATGGAGGAGAAGGGGTTCCACTTTGACGAGATCCCCGATCTTTCGGGGTCTAACGAGCCCGCCATTTGGGAGGCGCTGGTGCCCGACGATATTGAGCTGCGCGAGCGTCTGCGCGTGGAGTACAAACAGGTCTATAGCCCGGATCACCCCGTTCCGTATGCCGAGCTGCTCAACGAGCAGACGGAGCCGGTGATGCGTGAGCTGCACGAGCGTGGCGTGAAGTGTGCCATCGCGAGCTCGTCCTATCGCGAGTTGATCGACGAGCTGGTGGAGATTGCCGGTATCGCCGACGTGCTGGACTACACCATCAGCGGTCACGAGTGCAGTGCGTTTAAGCCCGACCCCGAGATTTACCTGCGTGCCATGGAGGCGCTGGGGGCGGAGCCTGCCGAGTGCCTGGTTATCGAGGACTCGCCTTTGGGCATCGAGGCCGGCAAGCGCTCGGGCGCCCGCGTCCTGGCGCTGCGTCCGCACGAGGGTGTCAACCTCGATCAATCGCGAGCCGATGCCGTTATCGATAATCTGACCGACATTTTGGCCGCTTTGTAGCGTCAATCCGCCGCGAGAAGCACTGATTCACGCGTCTTTTGCCGCGGATTGGCTTTATTTGTCATCTATTTGGATCCGTTTGGCTTCGATTCGGACTAAGTGAGTAGGCTTTTTGGTGCAGGACGAGCACAAAGCGCATCTGCTCTAGTAAAACCGCAGGTCACAGGGGTGGCGGTTTTGGGTGTGCTCTGCAGGTCGCTTAAAGTCTACTCACTTGTAATTTGGGCCTTTGGTCGTGGGGTTGCTGGTCCCGCTTTGGTTGTCGAGAGAGGGTGAATTGAAGCGTCCCCGCACGCTCCATGTTACAATCGCGGACATATCCCACAACTACATCTGCCTTCGAAAGGAGCCTGCGTGGCGAACGCCATCGATCGGCTCACGGACCGAGTGCTCGTGCTCGGCCGCCTCACCATCGTCCGCCGCGCCATTACTGCTGTGGCGGTCACCATTTCCGCCGTTCTCCAGACATTTCTGATCCAGGCGTTCATTCAGCCCGCCGACCTGCTTCCGAGCGGTCTTACCGGCGTCGCGGTCCTGCTCGATCGCGTTACCTCGCTGGGTGGCGTTCATATCGACATCTCGCTCGGCATGCTCGCGCTCAACATCCCCGTGGCGCTCCTATGTTGGAGCGGCATTAGCAAGCGCTTCGTCATCTTCTCGATGATGCAGGTCGTGCTCTCGTCGCTGTTCCTCAACGTCTTTCACTTCGCTCCATTTTTGGGCGACAAGATCATGCTCATCATTTTTGGCGGCGTGGTCTCGGGTCTGGGCGCTGCCATCGCACTTAAATCCGGCGCATCCACCGGCGGCACCGACTTTATCGCGCTGTGGGTTTCCAACCACACGGGCAAGACCATCTGGGGCGTCATCTTTGGTTTCAACTGCTTTATCCTGGCGATCTTTGGCTTTATGTTTGGCTGGGACAAGGCGGCGTATTCCATCGTGTTCCAGTTTATTTCGACCAAGACCATCGACAGTTTCTATCGTCGCTACGATCGCGTGACGCTGCAGATCACGACGCGTAAGGCAGACGAGGTCATGACTGCCTACGTAAACCATTTTCAGCACGGCATTAGCTGCGCCGAGGTCGTCGGCGGATATAGCCGCGAAAAGATGTACCTGCTGAACACCGTTGTCTCGACCTACGAGAGTCAGGACATTATCAAGCTGGTGTGCGACGTTGATCCCGGCGCCGTGATCAATGTGTTCCACACGCTCAACTTTGTGGGCGGCTGGTGGGGTGGTCATGTCGACGAGCCCATGCCCACGGCCGTTCCCGATCCCGACAAGCCCGCACGCATGGCCAGCAGGCAGGCGCGCCTCAGCGAACAGGACAGCCTGCAGCAGGACGACGGCAAGTAGGGTATTGGCATTTTGCCGGTCCTGCGCAACCCATCCGAACGGGCCCCCCGAAAGCCCCGTTGCTTTCGAGAGGCTCTCGTTTGCCCAGATAAAACCTACCAAAATGAAGCTGTCGCTTTTTGGTAGGGAGGGTGTATCGTTTTATCATTATGAGGTAATATGAAACTAGACGTTATATACGTATTAGTTATTTCGATATTTCGATAAGAGTGATTAGATATGCCTGCACCCAAAAATGCACCGCTTTACCAGCAGATTTACGACGAAATTAAGGATGCGATCGAGAAAGGTGTTTATGCACCCAAGGAGCGTATTCCGTCCGAGCTTGAGCTAGCCGAGCAGTACGACGTGAGCCGCATTACGG
>DXMX01000011.1:0-676 GCA_019413955.1 Collinsella sp. | reverse complement strand
GCATTACGGTGCGCCGCGCCGTCGAGGAGCTGTGCTCCGATGGCTACCTGGTTAAGCAGCAGGGCCGTGGCACCTTTGTCTCCACGCCGCACATCAACCGCCAGTTCCACGCTTCGACGCTGCAGACGTTTACCGCGCTGTGTGCCGGCAACGGCATGAAGGCCGGTGCGCACGTGATCGATCGCCAGATCGTTCCGGCGCGCCAAAACGAGATGGAGTTCTTTGGCCTGCAGAAGGATGCGCTGCTGCTGCATATCAAGCGCGTGCGTACGGCCGACGGCGAGCCCATCTTTGAGGAGAACATCTTTGTGCCGTTTGATGCCTACCGCGAGCTGTTGACGGCCGATCTTGAGGACAAGTCGATTTTTGCCGAGGTCGAGCGTGTTGGCGGAACGCCGATTGTCTCGGTTGGCTACCGCACGGTCGAGGCCGTTCGTGCCAATACCGAGCAGGCGGCCGAGCTGAGCATTGCTCCGCACGATCCGCTGCTCAACCTGCGTGCCGGCTTCACGGGCCCCAATGGCGAGCCGGTCCTGATGGGTAAGCAGTACTACGTGGGATCGCGCTACGTTATGGTCATGTAGCTCTAGTTGCGCGGTTTTCCAAACCGCGCAACGGCTCGACGCTGCAAGCCCGCCAGGGCGGCAATCTGCCTTTCAACTTCGGCGGCATGACC
>DXMX01000109.1:2317-2693 GCA_019413955.1 Collinsella sp. | reverse complement strand
CCGGTAGGGCAGAGGGCGCACAGGAAAAGCAGTGTGGCCGCTGCCACGGTACGGGCTACGTCACGACGGTTCAGCGATCGTTTTTGGGCCAGGTTCAGTCTTCCTCGCCTTGCCCCGACTGCCATGGCGAGGGCACGGTTATCGACCATCCCTGCGAGACCTGCGACGGTCAAGGCCGCACGCCTTCGCACGAAAAGATCGACATCGATATTCCCGCCGGCGTTTCGACCGGTCGCCAGCTGCGCGTGAGCGGCTTTGGCGAGGCCGGCCTTCGCGGCGAGCCTTCGGGCGACCTGATTGTCAACGTGCGCGTTTCCGACCATGAGCGCTTTAAGCGCAACGGGGACGACCTGTACCTGGTGAGCGATATCTCGAT
>DXMX01000109.1:0-2307 GCA_019413955.1 Collinsella sp. | reverse complement strand
GCTCCGTGCTTTTGCCGATGAGATGGGCGATGACGTCGCTTCCGGTAAGAAGTCGGTGACCGACCGTATCAAGAGTGCCCTCGACGATATCCTCGATTAAGGAGCCCGCGTGCTCGCACCCCATATTTCCGTCGTCAACCTCGGCTGCCGTGTCAACCGGGTTGAGTCTGACCGTATCACTGCCGATCTTATGCGCTTGGGCTTTGCTATTGTGGAGCCCCAGGATGCCGATCTGATCGTCATTAACACTTGTGCCGTTACGGGCGAGGCCGAGGCCAAGACCCGTAAGGCCGTCCGTCATGCGCTGGCCCATCCAAACGAGCCCTATGTGGTCGTGACCGGATGCGTGGTCAATTTGCATCCCGAGGAGCTGTCGGAGCTTTCGGATCGCGTGATTGCCGAGCCGTCCAAGATAGATGCCGCCGAACGTGTATGCGAGGTGCTGGGTGTTGAGTCCGATAGCGTTCCCGCCTGCAGCGATGGCGAGGTGGTCGATGCGCTCGGTCGCTCTCGCCTGGGCGTGAAGATTCAGGATGGCTGCAACCATCGCTGCACCTATTGCATTGTGTGGAAGGCGCGCGGCCCCGAGCGCTCCGTGCCCGTCGAGTCCGTGCTCGAGCAAGTTCGCGAGGCCCAGGAGGCCGGCGTGCCCGAGGTGGTGCTGACCGGTGTGAACCTGGGTGCCTACGATGGCAAGAGCGCGACCGACGAGCACGTCGAAATCGATGAGCTGCTCGTGGCCATCATGGAGCGCACGTCTATTCCGCATGTGCGCATTTCCTCGGTCGAGCCCATGGATATCTCCGAGCGCCTTCTTAAGGTTATGGCGCGCTACCCGCAGCGTATCGCCCCGTTTTTGCACCTGCCCGTGCAGTCCGGCTGCACGGCGACCCTGCATCGCATGGGCCGTCCCTATAGCGCCGAAGCCTTTGAGGACACGGTGCGTATGATTCGCGCCAACTTGCCCCAGGCGTCCCTTTCGTGCGATGTCATCGTCGGTTTTCCTGGTGAGACGGACGAGGAGTTCGAGGAGTCGCTGGCGCTGTGCCGCCGTGTGGGTTTCTCGCGTATGCACGTGTTTCGCTACAGCAAGCGTCCCGGTACCCTTGCTGCCGACATGCCCGACCAGGTGCCACCCGAGGTTATGGCCGAGCGCAGCCGCCGTATGCGGGCCGCCGCACAGGAGCTCGCTATTGCCGACGCTCGTCGTCGCGTGGGCACGGTCGAGCGTGCCGTGCTCGAGTATGGTGACAACCTGACGCTCGGCTCGTTCCATCATGCCCGTCTTGACGATACCTGTGGACTTACAGCCCCGTGCCTGCTCGATGTTGCTATCATCGGAGTCGATGATTCCGGCTTGGTCCATGCACGCAGGGAGGTTCATGGAAGCCTCGAAGATTAGACTTACCGTTCCCGAGGGAATTGATCCCTCGTGCGTTTTGGGCGCCGGCGACGGCGTCCTTCGCGTGCTCGAGAGCTTGGTTCGCGCTCACGTGGTCGCCCGTGGCGATAGCATCGCCGTGAGCGGCGACCCGGACGAGGTCGAACTCGTGGTGCGTTTTTTCGAACATGCCTTTCGTGAGGCTGCTGCCGGGCGCACGCTTTCTGCCGACGATGTCTCGCGCTGTCTGGCCGTTCTGCGCGACGGTGAGCACGAGGCTACGTCGCTTCGCGATGACGTGCTGCTTTCGTATCGCGGCCGTGTCATTCGTCCCAAGACGCTCGGGCAAAAGCGCTATGTGGATGCCATTCGCTTGCATACCATCACCTTTGGCTTGGGTCCTGCCGGTACCGGTAAGACCTATCTGGCCATGGCGCTCGCCGTTGCCGCGCTCAAGCGTCACGAGGTGGGCCGTCTGATCTTGACGCGTCCGGTTGTCGAGGCGGGGGAGAATCTGGGCTTTTTGCCCGGTACTCTTGAGGAAAAGATCGATCCCTACATGCGTCCGCTCTACGACGCCCTTTTTGACATGATGGATCGCGAGCGCACCGATGAGCTTATGGAGCGCGGCGTGATCGAGATCGCCCCGCTTGCCTACATGCGCGGCCGCACGCTGAGCGATGCCTTCGTGGTGCTCGACGAGGCGCAAAATACCACGCCCGAGCAGATGAAGATGTTCCTGACGCGCTTGGGCTTTAACTCTAAGTTCGTGATTACCGGCGACCTGAGCCAGCGTGACCTGGTGGGTCGTCGTGGTGGCTTGACGGATGTCGAGAAGATTTTGGGCCGTGTTGACGATGTGGCGTTTGCGCACCTGGAGCGCGCCGACGTGGTGCGCCATGCCCTGGTGGGTCGTATCGTCGAGG
>DXMX01000108.1:1570-2817 GCA_019413955.1 Collinsella sp. | reverse complement strand
ATACTGGTCACGGCCTCGCCCATCGCCACGCTCATCTGCCCATACAAGATATGCGACGCCGCCGTAATGCCCACTGCCATGCCGGCGTAGCGCGCCAAACTGCCCAAGCTGCCCGCAAAGCCGAGCGCCTCGCGCGGAGCCGAGCCCATGTACAGCGAGTTGTTGGGGCTTTGGAAAATCGACGTACCGCACGACATAAATGCGACGCAGCACACGATCACGGGGATAGAAGAGTGCTCGTCGAGCGTGCTTACCGCAAAGAGACCGCACACGTACACGCCCAGGCCGACCGCCGTGGGGCCCTCGCAGCCAACACGGTCCGAAACCGTACCCGAAAGCGGTCCGATAAAGGCATTCACCATCGGCAGCGCCAAAAACAGCAGGCCGGAAATGTCAGAACCAAATCCGTGGGCGTCCTGAAAATAGAACGGCAGAATAAACTCGGATGCGCCAATACCAACGAACACAATAAGCATGCAGGCAAGGTTGATGGTGAAGGCCGAATTTGCAAAGCAGCGACGAGCGGCCTCGGCAAGGGACATGGCGCGCTCGCAGGCCTCCGGCTTAACATGCGGCAGCGTGTAGAGTCCCACGATAAACGAGATGACGCCAATAGGCAGGTTGATGAGGAAGATACTCTCCCAGGGAAAGCTTGCCACCAGCATGCCACCGAGCACGGGGCCACACATCATGCCGAGGGCCACGAAGGTCGCGAGAATACCCATGGCACGGCCTCGTTCGCGCGCCGGAAACGACTCGGTGATGATACCCATGTTGTTGGCCATGGCCGCCGCGCAACCGACGCCCTGAACAATGCGTGCCAGGATAAGAACCTCGAGCGAGGACGAAAGGCCGCACAGCAGCGAACCGACCGAAAAGACGATGACGCCCAGCTGGAACACATTCACCTTGCCGCGCACGTCGCCCAGACGGCCAAACGGCAACATAGCCACGCACGTCGCAAGCAGATACACCGAGCTTACCAGCTGAATGCGATCGAGGCCCACGCCCAGCTCCTTTTGCATCACGGGCAGTGCCACGGTCACGACGGTCGAATCCAGACACACCATAAACGTCATGATGAGAACGGTAAACAGAATCGCCCACTTGTTCTTGCCATGGGTGTCGCCCTCAAGGGCAATGTGCTCGCGGCGCAGCTGCTCTGCGGTTTTCTCCATATCCATCCTTTCGAGTGGCGCAACACAAAAAACGGGGCCCCAATCGCCTGCAAACAGCCGCGATTGGGG
>DXMX01000108.1:0-1560 GCA_019413955.1 Collinsella sp. | reverse complement strand
CCGCCTACGGAATCGGAACGAAAGGTCGCCGAAGCATTCTGCCGGCATCGGCACCTTGTACGAACGCTAGCCTAGCACTGCTCGAGCGCCTGCTCAAGGTCGGCAATCAGATCAGCCGTGTCCTCGAGGCCGCACGACAGGCGCACCATGTCGGCGGAAATGCCACAGGCGATGAGCTCCTCATCGTTCATCTGGCGATGCGTGGCATTAGCGGGATGCAGGCAGCAAGTGCGGGCGTCGGCCACGTGCGTGGCAATCTGGGCGAGCTTGAGGCTCTTCATAAAGGTCTCCGCCGCCGCGCGACCACCGTTAAAGCCAAAGCTCACCACGCCGCAGGTACCGTTGGGCATGTACTTCTGAGCCAGGTCATAGTACTTGTCGCCCTCCAGGCCCGGATAGCTCACGAAGCGCACCTTGGGATGGCTCTGCAGGAACTTGGCAACGGCCAGGCCGTTCTCGCAATGACGCGGCATGCGCACATGCAGGCTCTCGAGCGAGCTGTTCAAGAAAAACGCCGCCTGCGGGTTCTGCATAGGACCAAGATCGCGCATGAGCTGCGCGGTAGCCTTGGTAATGAAGGCGCCCTCGCGACCGAACTTCTCGGCATACGTCACGCCGTGGTAGCTCTCGTCGGGCGTGGTGAGACCCGGGAACTTGTCCGCATGGGCCATCCAGTCAAACTGGCCGTGGTCGACGATCACGCCGCCCAGGTAGGCAGCATGTCCATCCATGTACTTGGTGGTGGAGTGCGTAACGATGTCGGCGCCCCACTCAAAGGGACGGCACATCACGGGCGTCGGGAAGGTGTTGTCGACCATCAGCGGCACGCCGTGGTCATGTGCGGCCTTGGCAAAGCGCTCAATATCGAGCACAGCAAGGGCGGGGTTGGCAATCGTCTCGCCAAAGACGAGCTTGGTATTGGGCTCAAAGGCTGCCTCGAGCTCCTCATCGGTGCAGTCGGGGGCGACGAACGTGCAGGTCACGCCCATGCGGCCCATGGTGTGGGCGAGCAGGTTATACGTACCGCCGTAAATGGCAGAGCTCGCGACCACATGATCGCCGGCACCGGCCACGTTAAAGATCGCGAGGAAATTCGCAGCCATGCCCGAGCTCGTGAGCATCGCAGCGGTGCCGCCCTCCATCTCGCAGATCTTGGCGGCAACGAGATCGCACGTGGGGTTCTGCAAACGGCTGTAGAAGTAGCCCGACTCCTCTAGGTCAAACAGCTTGCCCATGTGCTCGGACGTGTCGTACTTCCACGTGGTGGACTGGTAGATGGGCACCTGGCGCGGCTCGGCATCTCCCGGGTGATAGCCGCCCTGAACACATGTAGTACCGATGGTCTGCTCGCTCATATCTAGCTCCCTTGCCTGGGTTACGTTTTATTCGGTTCACGATACCGCTACCCTGTACCCCTCTCAACCCATCCCCAAGGTAGGTTAAGGGACAAATTGATCAGGGGTATTTATCTCAAGCCTTGGGCATTTGCTCGATAGATAAAAATGAGGCATACATGAAGCTCTCGATGATTACATGCCCCGTCACGGGTACCATAGGCGG
>DXMX01000107.1 GCA_019413955.1 Collinsella sp. | reverse complement strand
GTCTACGGCTTTGCCATGGCGCTCGGTCTGCTGGACCAAAAGCTCCATGCCGAGACCACGGTGGAGGCCGCCGGCGAGCAGGCCGATATCCTGCACCCCGGCGTGCCGTACAAGCTGCGCGTTGCCATCGAGCGCGAGGCTCGCGCCATGAGCGGCTACCGTTACGGCCGCGACCTGGCCAACGAGTTTATGGATACGCTCGAGGGCGCGCCCAAGGGCGATATCCGCGGTGCCATGGCGCTGCTCATCGATAAGCAGGACGATCCTCGCCGCGTTGAGGTGTACTCGGCGCTGCAGGATCTGGTGCTGGCCGGAGGTCGCTAGATGGAGCTCACGGACCGCTCTGGTTACTTTGCGGGTCCCGGCATGCTCGGCGGCTCTTTTGGCGATGCCTCGCGCGCAAGCGACGAGGCTGCCGAAGGCGTCGCCGACCCCTGCCTGGGCCACGCGCCCGACCAGGTGGTCTTCTATGAGCTCACGCGTAAGTTTGTGGAGACCGAGGAAGACGTTCCCCAGGAGGCCTGCGACGTGTTGTACTACACGCTCGCCGTGGGCCACCACACCGGCGTGCTCGACTGCTTTGAGCCGCGCCTGTCGGTGCCGGTGAACGTGTTCTATTCGCTCGTCGACGCGCTGCCGGAGGGGGAGGCCAAGACCAAGTTCGAGGCCATCCGCTCCTTTGGCGAGTGCCAGCTCGACAAGGCGGCGGTGCCGTCGCTGCTCGAGGCCTGCGACACGCTGCTCGACGATCGCGGTTTTCGCGGTTCGGCCAAGGCCGGCATCTCGGTGTTCGATGACGACTTTGGCCTGCATGCCCAGCAGGTCGCGTTCTTAATGAAGTTTCGCGATCTGGTTGAGCGCGTGCGCGATGTGTCGGGCGTGTATCTGACGGGGAGGCTACAGTAATGGGTCGCGTTGTGGATGGCCGTGTGAACGGCGCCCCGTTTGCGGGCATTGTGCTCACGGCGGGAAGCGTGCTGCGCGCCGACGATGCCGCCGGCCCCGTGCTCTCCAAAAAGATGGAGGACGCGCCCATCGCCGGTTGGTACACCATAGACGGTGGGCAAACGCCCGAGGACGACATCATCGAGGTCAAGCGCGAGCGTCCGCCGCGCCTGGTGTTGGTCGATGCCGCCGACATGGCGCTGCCCGTCGGCGCCATCCGCTTGCTCGACAAACGTGACGTGGCCCGCAAGTCGATGTTCACCACGCATTCGCTTCCCTTGTCGATTCTGATCGAAGAAATCGAGCAATCGTGCGAAGATATCGTCTTCATAGGGATTCAGCCGGGCGATACGGAGTTCTATAACCCCATGTCCCCGGAGGTCTTTGAGGCCGTCGACGCCGTGTATGACGCCGTGGCCGCCAACGACTTTTCCCACTTTGTCCGCTTGGGGCAGGAGCTATAGGAGCGCTTGTCCCTGCTGATTAGGAAAGAAGTGATTGACATGGCAGATTCCAAGGCAGAATATCCCGCTCCCGATTGCCTGGCGCCCGCCGCGATCGAGGCCAAGACCGAGGCCGCCGGCGTGACCAAGGCTAACCTGCCGGTCGCTAAGGCCTTTCTGTTGGCAATGTTCGCCGGCGCGTTTATCGCCTTCGGCGGCCTGTTTTTTACGGTGTTTTTGAGCGACAGCACGCTGGGCTGGGGTGCCCAGCGCGTCGTGGGCGGCCTGTGCTTTTGCCTGGGCCTGGTGCTGGTGCTGGTGTGCGGCGCTGAGCTGTTCACCGGCAATTCGCTTATGGTCTGCGCGCTCAAGAGCAAAAAGATCACCTTGGTCCAGATGCTTAAGGCATGGGTCGTCGTGTGGGTCGGCAATTTTGTCGGTGCTCTGTTCATCGTCTTTTTGGTGTACATGGCCGGCATTTACAAGCTCAACGGCGAGGCGGTCGCCAACTCCATGGTGAGCGTCGCCGCCGGCAAGGTGACGATCGACTGGGTGACGATCTTCTTCCGCGGCATCCTGTGCAACATCTTTGTGTGCCTTGCCGTGTGGATCGGTACCGCCGGCAAGACCGTGGTCGATAAGGTTGTGGGCATTCTGCTGCCCATCGCCGCCTTTGTGGCCTGCGGTTTTGAGCACTGCGTCGCCAACATGTACTTTTTGCCTATGGGTGCCGTGATGCACGCGTGCGGCTATGGTGCCGACGTCGCCGGCGCCGATGCGCTCAACGCTGCGGGCATTGCGTTTAACTTGTCCGCCGCCACGCTGGGCAACATCGTGGGCGGCGCGGTTCTGATCGCGCTCGGCTACTGGTTTGTCTACGCCAAGAAGTCCGAGGCGTAAGGTACCGTCTGTTTGACGTTGGGCCTCCCGCGGGGCGTTGCCGCGCGGGAGGCTTTTTGGGTCTGGGGCTCGTTGCCGGGCTTTTGGCCTGTTGTGTTTGGCTGATGAAAGGGGTAATCGAGATGGCATCTGCTGTGAAGCGTGACGGTCGCGCCGTGGTGACCACATGCGGGGGATGCTATGCCGATTGCGCCTTTGCGGCCCATGTTGAGGATGGACGTGTGGTGGCTGAGCTGCCGGTTGCGGGGCATCCGTGCGCGGCGCGAGCCCTGTGTGCCCGCGGACGGCATCGCCTGGCAATGCCGTTTGACGAGCGTGACCGGATTTTGCATCCCATGCGCCGACGAGCTGATGGCTCGGGGTTCGATGCGATTTCGTGGGATGAGGCGTTCGCGCAGATCGCAGCGCGCCTTGGGGAGATTGTTGACGAGCGCGGGCCTCGTTCGCTGGGCATGACGCTCGGGGTGCCCTCGTTCGACCGCTACTGGGCGCATCGTTTTATGCATGCGCTGGGCTCGCCCAACGTATACGGTGCCGACGGTGCCTGCGAGGTAAGCCGTCTCACCGGCTGGGAGCACAGCCTGGGCTATAGTCCCGCTTCCGACCTGGCGCATACCGATTGCATCATGTACCTGGGGCGTTCGCTGGTGGACTCGTCTTCGATGGGGGCAGTCGACGCCTTGAATGATGCACGCCGCCGCGGGGCGAAAATCATTGTCGTGGACCCGCGGCGCAGTGGCTCTGCGGCGCTTGCCGACCGCTGGTTGCGCGTGCGCCCGGGCTGCGACTTGGCGCTGCTGTTGGGTATTGCCCATGTCTTGATTGCCGAGGATCTGTATGACCACG
>DXMX01000106.1 GCA_019413955.1 Collinsella sp. | reverse complement strand
GTTTGAGATAAGACCGCTGATACTTCGGCGAGTGCTGAGGCCTTTTCCGTTGTCTCGATGCCGGTACCCCTCTTTCTCAGCTCGTTGAGATGAGCGTTAAACATCGACTGAATGAACAGGTATTGGATTGGTCCCCAGCTTTCGGGTGAGGAGTCATCTTCGAATTTCCAGCTTGAAAGCAGATGGGAGCAAAGCCTCTCTTTGAGGCTGTCGGCAGATAAATCCCTGGCGTCGTCGAGGATGCGTCCAATATTGAAATACCTATAAGCACACCATTCAAACAGTGGCTTCCTCGAGGACAGAGGAGTCCCTGCCATCTCAATCAAGCGTGCCTTCATGGAGTCAGGTATGTCCATCTTGTGCACACAGTCGCAGAAGTTGTATTCCCTTGGCTCATCGAGCTTGAACGGATTAAGCACACAAGAGTTGAGATAGCGAAGCTCTTCAGAAGAAACCTTGTCCTTCGCGCTGTGCTTGCTCTGTGTTGGCGAGTACTCTAGGCCGCGTTCATGCGGTTCGATGTGGCAGAGGACAGGTTCGGTCCATTCGTTCTGATATATTGCTGCAACGCCTCGCTGAAGATTTGCAAGCTCTTGGATTTGGCTCTCGTTAAGATTTGCCGCCTTGCTGACAAGCATCCTGTCGCCTTCGTCAGGCAGTTTCCAGGATAAGTCGATGCGGTGATTCTGCCTCAAGCCCAGCGGGTTGTTAAGACGCGGTCATTTTGGCGCTTACATCTCACTTTTTGCAGACGTAGAATACGGGTATTGGAATCATAGGAGGGTTCTCATGCCAAATATCGGTAAGGACGACCATCCGAAGCTGTGGTCGCTTATTTTCGTGCTTATCATCGCGCTGACCTTCTGTTGCTTCGTCATGGGCCAAGGACTCAACAGTGGAACCAGCGTCTTCCTGGCAGGCCAAGGTTACGGTGCGAGCCTTGCCGGCGTACTTGCACTCGTCTTCTCCATTGCCGCCGCGTTAGCACGACTGTTCGTCGGCCCTGTTATCGACAACGGCAAGTGCTCACTCGTTATCATCGCCGGCATCGCTATCCTCATAGCAGGAACAGCACTGTCCGCTGTCGTTCAGGGCATCCCCTCTTCACAATCAGCCGTTTGCTGCAAGGCGTGGGCTTTGGCGCAGCAACAACAGCAGCCTCGACCGCCGCAGCAAGCGTCTTACCGCAAGAACGGCTCGGCGAAGGCATTGGATACCACGGCCTCGGACAGGCTATCGCCATGAGCATCGGCCCAGCCTTCGCACTTTACCTAGTAGGAACCGATCCCTCAACGAACCTCTATGTCAGCCTTGCCCTGGTTGGGTTTGCAGGGCTTGTAATCGCCCTCAACGCACGCTATGAAAGTAAATGGCAAACTCTGCCAAGCTCCAGCGCATACCGAATCAAAATGGAAACCCGGCTCGAACTCGACTCAAAAGACGGGCAGGCACCCAGCTCCACCACAGTAACTACATCCGAAACAATTAACAGTGAAAAGTATCCTGAAGGCGACCAGGTGTCCAAGAGAACCCTGCGTGACTCATTCAACATCTTCGAGCCGCGCGCATTGCCTGGCGCCATCCCACAGATGATCATGTGCCCCACTTTTGGCTTTGGCGTCTTCTTTGCCGGTCTGTACGGTACTACTCTCGGCTATACCCACGCCGGTCTCTTCTACACCATCAGCGCGGTAAGCATGATTATCATTCGCATGATTTCAAAGCATTTCATGGACACCGTACCTGCAATCAAAACAATGACCGGAGCCGTCGCGTGCGGCATCCTCTGCTGCCTTATGCTACTTGCCGCACCGTACGGGGAACCTGTCTTCCTGGCGTCCGGAATCTTCTATGGTCTCGCCACTGGCATAAGCCTGCCACTTAATCAAAGCGTAGCGGTAAAGAACACCCCGCCAGAGCGCTGGGGCGCCGCAAACGCCCTGTTCCTGCTCGCCAATGACATCGGCATTGGCTTCGCAAGCGTAATCTGGGGCGTTATCAATGGCTCATTCGGGTTCCAGACAAGCATCGTCTGCGTCATTGTCTGCCTTATCGCAAGCTACGCATCCGCCTGGATCGTCTACCCCGCCCGCGACAAGCGGTGGAGGCATTAGAGCGTAAGCGTCAAAATGACCGCGTAGCAGGAAACGTCCAGGGCCATTCCGGCATACGGATGGAAAAGTCCTGGACGTTTCCATCTTTGCGTTGCGGTATGCCTTAGGCCGCTATGTCGCTACAGGCCCTCCTCGGCGTTGTTCGCCATCTCGTCGTCGAACGCATCGGGGTCGATGTTAATTATGAAGTCGTCAGGCATCTCTTTGGCCTTCTCGGCAGCGGCTGGGTCGAGCTTGCAGGACTCAGGTACCCTATCCGACCATGGCAGGAACGAGTCCACAACCTCATCGGTGAGCTCGCCGGCGTTGGGCATCTCGGTCAGCAGCCACTCGACGTAAAGCCTGGGATTGAGCCCGTTGGCCTTGGCCGTGGTGGTGACGCTGTATATCGCCGCAGACGCCCGCGCGCCGCGTGGCGCATCGCTGAAGAGCCAGTTCTTGCGCCCTACGACGAAGATTCGCTGGGCCTGCTCGGCGACGTTGTTCGAGAGCTCCAGGTGCCCGTCTTCGAGCACGTTCATGACGTAGGGCCAGAACTCCACGGCGTACTGCAGCGCACGGTGCAGCGCCAGCTTCGGCGAGGCTAGGGGAAGCTGGCCCGCGCCCATCCCCCCGAAGTCCTCCATGAGCGGGCGGAGCTCCGCGTCGCGGGCGGCCTTCCTGGCACCCGGCTCCATGTCGTCGAACTTGGAGTCGACCTTGAAACAGGGCGTCGATCCTGCGCCTTGCCTCGAGCGCAACGCTGGCCGCAGACGCCGCCTTGGCGCCGCCGCCGGCGATCTTCACGATTTGGGCGAAGTAGCGGCGCACGTGGACGAGGCACGCCGTGTTGGCGATGTTGGGGTTGCCGAGATTGAAGTAGGGTTTGTAGCCGTCGGTGGTAAGCGTGCCGGACCAGCCCGCAAGAAACTCCTGGGCAACGCCCTTCCTGCGGGTCTCGTGGTATTCGAATACATACACGGGCACGTCGCAGCGCGCCGAGCAGAACAGCCACATCCTCGATTTCTTCTTCGCCTCGCGGTTTGTTTGTGTTCAATTAGTTGTTGCGGGTTTAGTCACGATGATTTTTCGGGTTTAG
>DXMX01000105.1:251-3240 GCA_019413955.1 Collinsella sp. | reverse complement strand
GCCGAGAACCTCTCCATCACCCGCGATGTTTCGGGCGAGGGCGTTCAGCAAGCGCTGCTTAAGATCCTTGAGGGCACGGTGGCCAGCGTTCCGCCCACCGGCGGCCGCAAGCATCCCCAGCAGGAGCTGCTGCAGATCGACACGACCAACATCCTGTTCATCTGTGGCGGTGCCTTTGTGGGTCTGGACAAGATCATCGCCGATCGCGTGGGTAACAAGGGCGTGGGCTTCAACTCCGAGATCGCCGGACCCACCTCGGTCGACGAGAACGACCTGCTGCGTCAGGTGCTCCCGCAGGACCTCAACGCCTTTGGCATGATCCCCGAGTTCGTGGGACGTACGCCCGTCGTCACCCAGACGCAGGCGCTCGACGAGGACGACCTGGTGTCGATCCTGACCGAGCCCAAGAACGCCGTGGTGCGTCAGTACCGCAAGATGTTCCAGCTCGAGGACGTCGAGCTTGAGTTTGAGGACACGGCCCTGCACGAGATCGCCCGCATGGCGCTTGCTCGCAAGACCGGCGCCCGCGGCCTGCGCTCCATTTGCGAGGACGTGCTGCAGCAGACGATGTTCGACCTGCCCAGCGAGGAGGGCGTCGCCAAGGTCATCGTAACCGAAGCCTCCGTAAAGGGCGAAGAGCAACCCCAGCGCATCTATGGGTAAATAGCGCCCGTTTAGGTCCCGCGGCAACCACTGCGGGACCTGCCATTTAGGGACAGGTTTATTTTGGTCGGTTTTATATGGGCAAACGTTATTCTGCCTGATAAAACCTGCCAAAATAAACCTGTCCCTTTTTGGTAGGTATGCCTGTGCTATTCTGTGAGATTGTTTAGCTAGTACCTTCAGACTGAAGTAATCGATACCTAAGGGGAGGAATGTAGGCCCGATTTTCGTAGATTCCGCACGAGCCGAAGACCACTTAATGTGGTCTTCGAGCGAGCCCAGGACTTGACCGAGCGAAAAACGGGCCTACATTCCTCCCCGGCGGGACAGGGAGAGATATATGGAAGAGATGCCCAAGAATTATGATCCGTCGACCAACGAGCCGGCGATCCTGCAGAAGTGGCTCGACGGCGGCTACTACAAGCGCCGCGAGGGCGTGGGCGACTGCACCGTCACCATTCCGCCTCCCAACGTGACCGGCAAGCTCCACATGGGTCACGCCACCGACGACTCCATCCAGGACGCCATCATCCGTATGGCCCGCATGCGCGGCAAGTCCACGCGCTGGGTGCTCGGCACCGACCACGCCGGTATCGCCACGCAGACCAAGGTCGACAAGAAGCTCAAGAGCGAGGGCATCAGTCGTCTGGAGATCGGTCGCGACAAGTTTGTCGACGCCTGCTGGGATTGGACCCACGAGTACGGCGGCATCATCGTCGAGCAGATCAAGCGCATGGGCTGCTCCGTCGACTTCGATAACGAGCGCTTTACCATGGACGAGGACTACGCCCAGGCCGTGCGCAAGGTGTTCTGCGACTGGTACCACGACGGCCTGATCTACCGTGGCAAGCGCATCGTCAACTGGTGCCCCAACTGCACCACCGCCATCTCGGACGACGAGGCCGAGTATAAGGACGAGAAGGGCCACCTGTGGCACCTGCGCTACCCGCTGACCGAGCCGGTCAACGGCCAGGACTACATCGTCGTCGCTACCACGCGCCCCGAGACCATGCTCGGCGACACGGGCGTCGCCGTCTCCCCGAAGGACCCCGAGAAGGCCGCCTTTGTGGGTAAGACCGTCAAGCTCCCCATCGTCGACCGCGAGATCCGCATCTTTGAGGATTGGCACGTCGATGCCAACTTTGGCTCCGGCTTCGTCAAGGTCACCCCGGCCCACGACCCCAACGACTACGCTATGGGTCAGGCCCACGATCTGCCGCAGATCAATATCTTCGATGAGCACGCAGTGGTCGTCGAGGGCTACGGCGAGTTCACCGGCATGAACCGCGACGAGTGCCGCGAGGCCGTCATTAAGTGGTTCGAGGAGCACGGCCTGCTCGATCACGTCGAGGACCTCGATCACTCCGTCATGCACTGCTACCGTTGCGACTCCGCCCTGGAGCCGTGGCTGTCCGAGCAGTGGTTCGTCGCCGTCGACAAGCTCAAGGGGCCGGCGCTCGACGCCGTCAACTCTGGCAAGGTCACCTTCCACCCCGCGCGCTGGACGCAGACCTACACCACCTGGATGGAGAACCTCAAGGACTGGTGCATTAGCCGCCAGCTGTGGTGGGGCCACCGTATCCCCGTGTTCTACTGCGAGGACTGCGGCTGGGAGGACGCTCTGACCGAGGATACCGACGTGTGCCCCAAGTGCGGCGGCCATCACGTGCACCAGGACGAGAACGTGCTGGACACCTGGTTCAGCTCGCAGCTGTGGACCTTTGCCACGCAGGGCTGGCCGCAAAAGCCGGAGCTGCTCGAGGGCCATCACCCCACGACGGCACTCGTCACCGCACGCGACATCATCGCGCTGTGGGTTGCTCGCATGGTTATGAGCTCGCTGTACTTCTTGGACGAGGTGCCGTTTAAGGACGTCGTCATCTACCCGACGATCTTGGCCAAGGACGGCAGCCGCATGTCCAAGTCCAAGGGCAACGGCGTTGACCCCATGGACCTCATTGGCATGTACGGCGCCGATGCCATGCGCTACAACCTGCTGACGCTGTGCACCAACAACCAGGATGTCAAGTTTGACGCGAACATCGACAAGAAGACTAAGCAGCTCATCGACAGCCCGCGCACCGAGCAGGCCAAGTCGTTTGTGACCAAGATCTGGAACGCCAGCCGCTTCCTGCTCATGAACATGGAGGGCTACACGCCCGGCGAGCCCGTCGTGGAGACGCCGGCTGACGCCTGGATGTTCAGCCGTCTGGCCAAGGCCGTGAAGATGGTTACCGAGGGTATCGAGAACTACACCTTTGGCGATATGGCTCGCGGCGTGCAGCAGTTCTTCTGGAACGAGGTCTGCGACTGGTACGTCGAGGTC
>DXMX01000105.1:0-218 GCA_019413955.1 Collinsella sp. | reverse complement strand
ACCTGATCTTTGTGCTCGACACCTCCATTCGCCTGATGCACCCGCTTATGCCGTTTGTCACCGAGGAGATTTGGGACAACATGCCGGCGAGCGTGCTCGACCTGGACGCCGAGGGCAACGTTGACCGCGCCGAGGCGCTCATGATCGCCAAGTGGCCCGAGCCCGCCGACTACGCCAAGTACGTCGACGAGGACGCCGAGCGCGCGTTTGAGCTGTGC
>DXMX01000104.1:1179-3251 GCA_019413955.1 Collinsella sp. | reverse complement strand
ACTCTCCGCCGACGTGAACATCCCGCATGTCTGCGAGGCCATGAAGGCCGACGAGATCGAGGTCCTGGCCAAGGACGCCATGGCTGACGCCTGCTTCCCGGGCAACCCGCGCGAGGCGACGCTCGACGACGTCATCGAGCTCTTCAAGAAGATCTGCCCGGCTGCCTAACATGGTTCGGCGGGCCCCTGCCCGTTAGCCCCAGAATCGTCCTCGGACATGTCGGAGGCCCCGCTGCGCACTACGTGCGGCGGGGCCTCCTTCTGTCCTGCGGAAAGATTCTGGGGCTAACGGGCAGGGACCCGCCGGCTCGTTATTGTGGCGGGCGCTGCTCTGGGAAGCTCGATGGGTCATCTCGCTAGGTAAAAAGATGGTTCGCGGTGGTATTGTTGCTGTGGGTTTAATTCGATATGAAAGGGTGACTTTGGTGTCCCAGATGGATTCTTCGCTTGGTTTTATTACTGACCAGTTGAAGGCGCTTACCTCGATTGCTTCGCCTACGGGCTATACCCGTGCGGCGACTGATTATCTGATGGAGACGTTGCGCGATATGGGCTTTGGGCCCGAGCGTTCTAACAAGGGCAATGTGCTCGTTGAGCTTGGTGGTGAGGGTGAGCCGCTCGTGTTGGCGAGCCATGTCGATACCCTGGGCGCCATGGTGCGCTCCATCAAGGACAATGGTCGCCTGCGTCCCACGACGCTTGGCGGGCATCAGTGGTCTACGGCCGATGGCGAGAACTGCACCGTTTACACGCGCGATGGCAATGTCTACACGGGTGTGGTTCTCAATACCGAGCCTTCGGCGCATGTGGCCGATGAGCCGGTCAAGACCATCGAGAAGAACATGGAAATCCTGCTCGACGAGAACGTCGACAGCAAGGACGACGTGCTCGAGCTGGGCATTCAGGCTGGAGACATCATCGCTATGGATCCGCGCACCACGGTGACGGAGAGCGGCTACATCAAGAGCCGCTTCCTTGACGACAAGCTGTCCGCGTCGATTCTGCTGGGTCTGGCTCGCGCCGTTGCTGGCGGCGAGGTGACCCTTTCGCGCAAGGTGTCGCTGCTCTTTACCGTGTACGAGGAGGTCGGCCACGGCGGTGCCTTTGTGCCGGCTGATACGCGCGAGATGATCAGCGTGGACATGGGCTGCGTGGGCGACGACCTGGGCTGCACCGAGCGCATGGTGTCGATTTGCGCCAAGGATTCGGGCGGTCCGTACAACTACGACCTGGTGACCACGCTGTCCAACATCGCGCGCGAGCTTGAACTCGATTACGCCATCGATGTGTACCCGCATTACGGCTCGGACGTCGAGGCCACGCTTTCGGCCGGTTACGACATTCGCCATGGCCTGATCGGCCCCGGCGTGTACGCGAGCCACAACTACGAACGCAGCCACACCGACGGTGTGCGCAATACCTACGAGCTGGTTCGCGCCTACGTGCAGCGCTAAGGGGCAGTCCGTAACTCAGCCGAGCAATCACTAAGGCCCGATTTTTCGGGCCTTTTTTCAATTCAGTCCGTTTAGTATTATCTTATATAAGATAAGTTATCTTAACGCGTGAAATACTTAACGAGGTGATGCGGCGCATGGATACATCGGAATACTTATCTATGGGTGATGCCGCCCGCCTGCTAGGCGTCACGAAGGCTCGCATATCGCAACTGGCGGCATCCGGAACGCTCGCATGCAATACTGTGGGTGGACGGAAGATGGCTGAGTATAATTCCGCGATCGCCTATCAAAAGGTTCGCAAACGCGGCCGCCGTCCTGCAGCCGATGTGGGACGCAAATTTACGCTGATGTCGGCTGACTATGAGGTCGCGCATGTCTCGTTTGATCCGACGCGTGAGTTCTCCTTTGAAATTGCTGAGGTGCTCGATGCGCAAAGGATGCCGCTGGGCACGTGCTCGAGCGCTTCTCCAACGGTGAATAAGCGGGCGCTCAATGCATGGTGGAGCCATCGGTCGGTGCCCGACGCCCGCCCCGGACTTATCTCGCGCTATCGCGAACTGGGAATTGCCAGCGGCATCGAGGTGCCGGTTGAGTGCCTGGGGCTGTCGCTTTCGG
>DXMX01000104.1:583-1169 GCA_019413955.1 Collinsella sp. | reverse complement strand
TGGCGAGACCTCAATTACTTCGAGAATGATTTTGAGCGGTCTGCGCCCGAGGGGCGTTCGGGTTGGCTGGAGGGCATCGGCCTTAAAAACCCCGACAACACGTCCGAGGGCGAGCTCCCTAAATCATGGATGATCCGCCGCGGCGTTCGCGTCTTGGCTAAAGGATGCGGCATGGATGACCAGCGTCCCTTTAACGAGGCGGTTGCAACGGTTCTACATCGTCGCTTGCTGTCGGAGGGCGAGTTTGTTTCTTATACGGTTGAGCGGATGTTCGATGGCCCTGTGTGTCTGTGCGACGACTTTCTTGACGGCCGCGAGGAATACGTTCCGGCTGTTTACGTTAAGGGCGCACTTGGTAGCCAGCGGGGAGACTCGACATACGATCGATACTGTCGCTACCTTGGCAAGCATGGTGCCGATGAGGTCGCTGTGAGAAGGTCTATGTCGCAGATGATTGTCTGCGATGCCCTTTTGGCCAACAGCGACCGCCATTGGCGAAACTTCGGCATCATCCGTAATGTCGACACCCTGGAGATAAAACCTGCACCGCTGTTCGATAGCGGCAACTGTCTGTGGTATAACGTGC
>DXMX01000104.1:0-573 GCA_019413955.1 Collinsella sp. | reverse complement strand
TGAGGCGATCGAGATTCTTTCGCAGAGCGAATGGGCGACGGCGGAGGGTCGACTCGAGGCCATTTGCCGCGGCCTCGAGCGTCGCGTAATCGAGGTTGGTGCCGCTGTTGAGGTACTTCGACACATGCAGCGATAAACCCACGGCTACTTAAGTGCGCCGGTCACGGTACCGCCGCCCAGGACGATGTCGCCGCGATAGACTACAACGGCCTGGCCGGGGGCGATGGCTCGTTGCGGCTCGTCAAAAGTTAGCAGCATTTGTCCGCCGGCGCCACGTGTAAGGGTTGCTGCCTGGTCTTTCTGACGGTAGCGGTACTTGGCGCCCACGCGGATGCCGCCGGCGTCGAGCTCCGCCTCCATGTGGTCGGCGGGGGCGCTCCAGATCCAGTCGTTGGCCGTGAGCGCTGTGGCCGCCAGGTCCTCGGCCTCGCCCAGATGCACGGTGTTGTTGGCGGCGTCGACGCCCGTTACGTACACGGGATGCGCCATCGCAACGCCCAGGCCCTTGCGCTGGCCGATGGTGTACCGCACCGCGCCGTTGTGGCGCCCGACCACGCTGCCGTCGCGCCACAC
>DXMX01000103.1:1531-3362 GCA_019413955.1 Collinsella sp. | reverse complement strand
GCCTGTTGATGGTTTGGGTATCGGGGAGGGCGGGCTCCGTTATAATCGCCTAGGACATTAAATGGAAACGGGACGGGAGCCATACATGCGCCAGGGTTTCGACAACGCGAAATATATCGAGCTGCAGGCCGCTCATATTAAGGAGCGCATCTCGCAGTTTGGCGGCAAACTCTATTTGGAGTTTGGCGGCAAGCTGTTTGACGACTATCACGCGAGTCGCGTGCTGCCGGGTTTTGAACCGGACAGCAAGTTCCGCATGCTCAAGAGCATCGCCGACGATGTCGAGGTTATCATCGCGATCAACGCGAACCACATCGAGAAAAACAAGGCTCGTGGTGACCTCGGCATTACCTATGACGAGGATGTGCTGCGCCTGGTTGACCTGTTTCGCGGCAACGGCTTTGCTGTCGCGGCTGTGGTCATCACCCAGTACGCCGGCCAGCCCGCTGCCGATGTGTTCCGCAACCGCCTGAACGCGCTCGGTATTCCCGCCAAGCTGCACTATCCCATCGAGGGGTATCCGCACGATGTCGATCTGATCGTGTCCGACGATGGTTACGGCAAGAACGAGTTTGTCGAGACCACGCGTCCGCTCGTTGTCGTGACGGCACCCGGCCCCGGCTCGGGCAAGCTCGCCACTTGCCTCTCGCAGCTGTATCACGAGCATAAGCACGGTACCGCCGCCGGCTATGCCAAGTTCGAGACCTTCCCGGTCTGGAATCTTCCTCTGACGCATCCGGTCAATATTGCCTACGAGGCCGCCACGGCTGACCTCGACGACGCCAATATCATCGATTCGTTCCACCTTGAGGCCTACAACAAGACCACGGTCAACTACAACCGCGACGTCGAGGCCTTCCCGGTAGTCCGTGCCCTGATGGAAAAGATCCTGGGCAAGAGCCCCTACCAGAGCCCTACGGACATGGGCGTCAATATGGTCGGCTTTGCCATCACCGATGACGATGCCTGCCGCGACGCTTCCAAGATGGAGATCGTCCGCCGCTACTTTACCGCGGTCGAAAATGTGCGCCGTACCGGCGTGGGCGATGAGCAAGTCGACCGTCTCAAGATTATTATGAAGAAAGCCGGCATCGATAAGAACTACTCACCGGCGCGCTCGGCGGCCCTCACCAGGGAGCAGCTGACGGGTGGTCCCGTGGGTGCCATGGTCATGCCCGATGGCTCCGTGGTGACCGGTAAGACCTCCACGCGCCTGGGCGCCGCAAGTTCGCTCATTATGAACGCCCTCAAGCATGTCTCGGGCGTCGACCTTGAGCTCGAGGTCATTAGCGATGAAGCGATCGAGCCCATCAGCAAGCTCAAGACGCATTTCCTGGGCAGCAAAAACCCGCGCCTCCACACCGACGAGACGCTTATGGCGCTGTCGATCACCTCGGCCACGAGTGAGACGGCCGCTCGCGTCCTTTCGGGCCTGGAGCAGCTGCGCGGTTGCGATGCCTTCTTTAGCGTGATTATCTCGCCGACGGACGAGACGGTACTGCGCAAACTGGGTATCAACGTGTGCTGCGAGCCCAAGTTTGAGCGCCGCGGTTTCTTCCATCGCTAAGTTTGAAGCACCGCGGTAATTGCATTGCATTTTGGCCGTATCGGGTTAGCGCCCGGTACGGCTTTTTGATCAATAAAGCGCCTATTTCGGCGAAAAGTAGCTGTTTACCTGCCTAGAAACAATTTGAGCGGTATACAATAACCGTAACTGTTTCATCCTTAGCGGGATGCCGCATGATGGATATTACCTGCCATCGTGAGGTGTGTCGGTCGCGCACGGCGCGTTAGATGCTCGTGCTCGGTTTGAGGAGGCTGCTATGGCGGG
>DXMX01000103.1:0-1521 GCA_019413955.1 Collinsella sp. | reverse complement strand
GGCGGGCAAGGGTCGTGCGAGTGTCAACGATATGAAGCGTGTCGAGGTGCTGGTATTGATGGAGATCGACCAGCAAACCGAAGACAATGGCGGGCCGTATGGTTTCTCGCGCAAAACGCTTGCCGAGCGCGTGGGGGTTTCGCCGTATCGTGCCCGCGCCGCAATCGATCGCTTGGATTCCGAAGGCATGATTGATGTCGTCTCGCGTTATAGCGACGACGGCGGTCAGCTTGCAAATGGCATTTGCCTCACCGAACGTGGCGAGTGGTATCTTGAGGGCGTCCGTACTGGCATGCTCGTTCAAGAAATGCTTGAGGACGAGGTTGCTGATCGATAGCAGCATGTAACCCTTGTCATAGCGACGCCACCTGGGAAACCGGGCGGCGTTTTGTTTCAAGATTGAGAAATGCAATCGCACGCGAGAAAAATTGCGAACGGTCCGCGGCGCGAGTATTACAATGAAGACCCGTAAGATGTGGATAAACAACTTCTACGGGAAGCGCAGGTAACTCAATATGACCAAGCATGTGTTCGTAACCGGTGGCGTGGTTTCGTCCCTGGGCAAGGGTATCACCGCGGCCTCGCTGGGCCGTCTGCTCAAGTCGCGTGGCTACAAAGTAACGATGCAGAAGGCCGACCCGTATTTGAACGTCGACCCCGGTACCATGAGCCCATTCCAGCATGGTGAGGTCTTCGTTACCGAGGATGGTTACGAGTCCGACCTGGATCTGGGTCATTACGAGCGCTTTATTGATGAGAACCTGACCCGCGATTCCAACTTTACGACCGGTGCCATCTACAAAAGCCTAATCGCCCGCGAGCGTCGCGGCGACTTTTTGGGCGGTACCGTGCAGGTGATTCCTCACGTCACCAATGCCATTAAGGACAAGTTCCGCCGCATCGAGGAGCAGACCGGCTCCGATGTGGTCATCACCGAGCTGGGCGGCACGATCGGCGACATCGAGTCCCAACCGTTTGTCGAGGCCATCCGTCAGTACCGCAAGGAGGCCGGCCCCGAGAACGTCTGCTACATCCACGTGTCGCTCGTTCCCTATATCGCCGCCGCCCACGAGGTCAAGACCAAGCCCACGCAGCATTCCGTCAAGGAGCTCCGCAGCTTTGGTATCCAGCCCGATATTATCGTGCTGCGCTCCGACCACCATATCGATGACGCTATCCGCGGAAAGATCGCAAGCTTCTGCGACGTCGACACCGATTGCGTCTTTACCAACGAGGACTGCGCGAGCATTTACGATGTTCCGCAGCTGCTTGCCGAGCAGGACTTTGACCTGCGCATTTGCGAGCGCCTGGGTCTGGACCCGCGTGAGCGCGACATGAGCGAGTGGAACGAGTTCCTGCGCAAACAGAATCACGCCAACCATCACGCCGACAAGGTGAAGATCGCCGTCGTGGGCAAGTACACGCAGCTGCCCGATGCGTACCTGTCGGTTATCGAGGCCCTTCACCATGCGGGCGTCTTCTACGATCGCCATGTGGACGTCCAGCTGGTCGACGGCGATC
>DXMX01000102.1 GCA_019413955.1 Collinsella sp. | reverse complement strand
CGAGACCGCGACCAAACGCCGCGAGGCCGACGCCGCGCATATCATCGCCGGTGTAGTCGATGGACATACCACCGGCGCGCCCATCGCCGCGATTATCGAGAACACCAACACGCGCTCCAAGGATTACTCCGAGCTGCGCCGCAAGCCCCGCCCCGGACATGCGGACTTCCCTGCGCGCGTGAAGTATCACAACATGCACGATGTCGCTGGTGGCGGGCATTTTTCCGGCCGCCTAACAGCCCCCTTATGCATCGCCGGCGGCATTGCGCTGCAGGCACTCGAGGCCCGCGGCATTCGGGTGATGGCACATGTGGCGCAGATTGGCGGCATCTCGGACCTACCCATGGACGACATGGCCTATCGCGAGGCCGACCGCAAAGCGATCCTTACGAACGACCTGCCCTGCATTGACGCCGCCGCAGCCGGTCGAATGCGCAAGGAGATCCTAGCCGCGCGCGACGAACTCGACAGCATCGGCGGCATCGTGGAGTGCGGCATCTACGGGCTTCCCGCGGGCATCGGCGACCCCATGTTCGACGGAATCGAGAACCGCATCGCGCAAATCGCCTTTGGCATTCCCGCCGTAAAGGGCGTGGAGTTTGGCATGGGCTTTGCCGTGGCCGCCATGCGCGGCAGCGAGAACAACGATCCGTATCGCATCGACGCCGAGACCGGAAAGATCGAGGTCGAATCCAACAACGCCGGCGGCATCCTGGGCGGTATTTCGACCGGCGCGCCCGTCATGTGGCGTATGGCCGTAAAGCCGACACCCTCCATCGGTCTCGAGCAACAGACCGTAGACATGGACGCCATGGAAAACGCCGAGCTCTCGGTCCACGGCCGCCACGATCCCTGCATCGTCCCGCGCGCTGTTCCCGTAGCCGAGGCAGCCGCAGCGCTGGCCATCTGGGACGCCCTCCTCGAGGACGCAGGCCAGCTCTAACCCGACTCACCTGGGTTGCCTGTCAACTCTGCCATTACGTGAAAGGGGCCTCCATGGACCTTGCCGATATTCGCCAGACCATCGATGGCATCGACACCACGCTCCTCAATAGCTTTGTCGAGCGTATGGACATTGCCACCGAGGTCGCCAAATCAAAGATCGAGATGGGCAAGGCCGTCTTTGACCCCGCCCGCGAGCGCTCAAAACTCAACAACCTCGCCAGCCGCGCGCCCGAGCGCTACGAGGCGCAGACCATCACCCTGTTCCGCCTCCTTATGAGCATGAGCAAGGCCGAGCAGCAGCGCTACATCAACGAGCTCAAGGGCATCACCGTCTCGCAAAAGGCCCACGCCACGGCTGCAGCCTTTGACACGCCCTTCCCTCAAACGGCCTCCGTTGCCTGCCAGGGCGTGGAAGGTGCCTATAGCCAGATCGCCGCGTGCAAACTCTTCGACGTGCCCGACATCGCGTTTTTCGAGACCTTCGAAGGCGTTATGCGCGCTGTGCGCGACGGCTTCTGCGAGTTTGGCGTGTTGCCCATCGAGAACTCCACCGCCGGATCGGTCAACGCCGTCTACGACCTGCTCGCCCAGTTCGATTTCCACATCGTGCGCTCGCTGCGCCTCAAGATCGACCACAATCTGCTCGTCAAACCCGGCACCAAGCTCGCAGACATACGCGAGGTCTACAGCCACGGTCAGGCCATCGCGCAGTGCGCTAGCTTTATCGATGCGCACGGCCTGCACGCTACCAAGTACCCCAACACGGCCATGTCGGCCGAGATGGTCGCCAGCTCCGAGCGCACCGATGTTGCCGCCATCGCATCGCGCAGCTGCGCGGCACTCTATGGCCTGGAGGTGCTGGAGCCCAACATCCAGGACTCGGACAACAACTACACGCGCTTTGTCGTCATCAGCCGTGAGCCGCGCGTCTATCCCGGTGCCAACCGTACCTCGCTCATGATCACCACGGCCAATGAGCCGGGCGCCCTCTACCGCGTGCTCGAGCGCTTCTATGCGCTCAACATCAACCTCATCAAGCTCGAGAGCCGCCCCATCCCCGGTCGCGACTTTGAGTTTATGTTCTACTTTGACCTGGACTGTCCCTTTGGCAGCAAGGCCCTCGACGACCTGCTCGATTCGATCAACGACGTATGCGAGAGCTTCACCTACTTTGGCAGCTACACGGAGGTGCTCTAGATGACCGATACCGCCGCAACCCGCCCCTACGGCGTGCTGGGCCGCGTGCTGGGCCACAGCTACACCCCGACCATCTACAAGGAGCTGGCGGGGCTTGAGTACGTGCGTTTTGAGCGCGAGCCCGAGGATCTTGAGGCTTTTATGACGGGCGACGAATGGGAGGGCACCAACGTGACCATCCCCTACAAGCGCGCCGTCATGGAATACCTGGACGAGCTGAGCCCGCTCGCCGAGCGCATGGGCAACGTCAACACCATCACGCGCCTGCCCGACGGCCGCCTGCACGGCGATAATACTGACTACTTCGGTTTCCAGTGCCTGGTCGAGGAGTTGGGCGTTGAGGTTGCCGGCAAGAAGGCCCTCGTGCTCGGTGCCACCGGCGGCGCCGGCACCACGGCAAGTATGGTGCTGGGCGACCTGGGCGCAATCGTGGTGCCCGTGGGACGCACGAGCGAGGTCAACTATGACAACATCGCACAGCAGTCCGACGCCGCGTTGCTCGTCAACTGCACGCCCGCTGGCATGTTCCCCCACTGCCCCGACGCGCCTTGCACGCTCGGGGGCCTCGACGCGCTCGAGGGCGTCATCGATATCGTCTACAACCCCGCCCGCACGGGACTCATGCTCGAGGCCGAGCGCCGCGGGATCCCCTGCATCGGCGGTCTGCTCATGCTTGTTGCCCAGGCAGCACAGGCCGTCGAGCGTTACACCAGCCAAGCCACCCCGCGCGAGCGCATCCTGGACGTAACCGCCGCGAGCAGAACATCGCGCTAATCGGCATGCCGGGCTCGGGCAAGACCCGCGTGGGCGAGCAGATCGCCCAGCTCACGGGACGCGAGCACATCGACCTCGATCGCGCCCTCGAGGAGCGCCTGGGCATGCCCTGCGCCGACTTTATCGTCGAGCGCGGCGAGGCGGCCTTCCGCGAGCAGGAGACGGCGGCGCTGGCCGACATCTCCAAGCGCAGCGGCCTGGTGCTCTCCACAGGCGGCGGCGTGGTCACGCGCGACGAAAACTATCCGCTGCTGCACCAGAACAGCCAGATCGTGATGCTCAACCGCAAGCTCGACGAACTTGCCCACAAGGGTCGCCCCATCACCGCCCGCGATGGCATCGATAAGCTGGCGGAACAGCGCATGCCGCGCTACCGCGCCTGGGCCGACTACATCATCGACTCACGCGACTGCGCCGCCAATACCGCCCAAGCCCTCCTCGACACCCTCCCACCCGCTCTCTAACCAAAACCACCACAAAGGGGACAGGCACCTTTGTGGTGGTTTTGGTTAGAGAGCGGGTGGGAG
>DXMX01000101.1 GCA_019413955.1 Collinsella sp. | reverse complement strand
AAAAGTTCAAACCCGCGAGCCTCGGCGTCGCTTTTGGGCTTGGGCTTGCAACCGTTGTCGCAGCAACGCTCGCTGCCTGTCCCTGCCACACCCGGCAGCACATCGCGAGCCATACGCGCGAGCATACGCACCGTGCCCTGGCTGCGCGAAAGCGGCTGCAGGTCGGCGTCGTCGAGGCGCGCTACCATGTCCGAAAACAGCATCTGGCGCTGCAGGTTGTCGACGAAACCGCGCCCGTCGCCCAAAAGCTCCCAAAGCGAGCGAAGCCACGATGTAGGCGTCTTGTAGTCAATACCCAGCGAAACGCCGGCTTCCGCCGCATCATGACGGCACAGGTCGAGCTCGGCAAACGTTGGCGCCAGCAGCACGGCACGCCCGTGGCGGGCAATAAGGTCGGCAAGCAGCGCCGCCTCGGCATCGCTCAAATCCGCGCCGGCGTTGGTGGTATAGATTCGAACAGGCATGGTCCTCCACTCAAACCGTTCGCAATATTCAATGCTTCCATCCTACCCGCCCGCGCGGACAGATTTGCCCCACGCCAACAGATTTGACCCCTTGGAGACAGAGGAAAATGGATCACCGAGGAGGTCAGTCTAACCCAGTGATCCGTTTTCCTCCGTCCCCAAAGGATCAAAAAACCGCCCCCGAAGGGACGGTTCTGCGCAATTCGTTTGTTGCCGCTGGCCTACTCGCCATCCTCCAGCTTGATGAGGATCTTGCGATAGCCGCCGTACTCGCCGTTGAGTGCCTTGGACACGCGGCTCACCGTAGTGGACGAAGCGCCGGTGCGGGCCTGAACCTCAACATAAGGCTCGCCCTCATCCAGATAACGCGCAACCTGCAGACGTTGCGAAAGATCGCAGATCTCGCGCGGCGTGCAGATATCGGTCAAAAACGCCTGGATATCCTTCTCGTCATCCAAAAGACTAAATGCGTGGACCAGCTGCTTGACATCAGGCTTGTCAAACATGTTCTCGATATTCATCGATCACCGCCAAACCCGCCATAAGGCATCGAAGTTGATACTGACATCGGGCATCGTTCGCCCGTTCTATGCAATAGGGCAACGCCTGTGGCTTTTGCCCGTAGCAGTGTAGCACACCACCAAACTAAAGCGACAAGACTCTCTGCCAGCGGCGCGTTTTTCAGGACGAACGCCGTTTTGAAACCGAATGCGCACGTAAGCTCCACGAATATCTGAGACAATGAGCGGCCGAACAAGGCGGCACACCCGAGCGGCCGTCCAAGCCGCCGCAGCAAACCGCTTCACGCGACACCGACGCACCCTGCGCAAGAAAGGATTCACACCATGCGCTTTATGCTTAACTGGCTCTTTACCTCGATCGCCATCGCGATTGCCACGTTCCTCGTCCCCGGCATCCAGCCCTTCGGTTTTGCCGAGGCCTGGGTCTGTTTCGCCTTCGTGGGACTGTTCCTGAACATCGTCGATTCGCTCGTCAAGCCGTTTCTGACGGTTATCTCGCTGCCGCTCACGATCATTACGCTGGGTATTTTTCAGCTCGTAGTCAACAGCTTTATGCTCGAGCTGGCCAGCTATCTGTCGGTCAATCTGCTGGGCGCGGGTATCTCCATCGCCAGCTTTGGATCGGCCTTTATGGGCAGCATCCTGGTGTCCATCATGCGCAGCATCCTCGACAGCATCGCCGAGGGCTAAAACGGCCATTCCGGCCGCGCCCGTCTCAACAGCCCAAAACGAAGGCCGCCCATCACAAAAATGGGCGGCCTTCTTATTTGCCAAGTCTCAAAGGGCGAGAGAATCTGCCATTTCCACCCCGTCCCCAAATGGCAGGTGTGGGTTAGATGACGTAATCGTAGCCATGGTTGGGAGCGACAAGTTGATCGAGCGTCACGCCGTCGAGGTAGTCGTTGATGAGCTTGTCCAGGTTCTTCCACACGTCGAGCGTGGGGCACTCATCAGCTCGCGAGCAACCCTTGCAGTCGCCATCCAGGCAGGCGACCGGCGCCAGACTGCCCTCGGTCAGGCGCAAGATCTCGCCCACCGTGTACTGCTCGGGCGGGCGCGTGAGCACATAGCCGCCACCCTTGCCGCGCATGCCCGAGAGCATGTTGGCGCGCACGAGCGTCGCCAGAATATTCTCGAGGTACTTCTCCGAAATACCCTGACGCGCCGCAATCTCTTTAAGCGGGATACGGCCTGTCGCCTGGTGCTCGGCCAAGTCGACCATAACGCGCAGGGCGTACCTGCCCTTAGTAGAAACCAACATATATAGTGCTGCCTTTCGGTCTTTTAGTCCGTTGAAATTCTAGCCGAAAAATTGGCTTTGAAAATACCCGTTCCGGTCAAGATGGTTAATCAACTTGCAATAATCTCCTATTTCCTATTGCATTACTAGGCTTTGGTGTCTACTATGCTTCCCAACAGCTAAACGAACAACCTATAAGGTTTATGGGTTTAGCTGCTAGACGCACCGTAAAACCACACGGTATCCAGTCATTTGAACGCTTTGGAGGTTCATCATGAGCAAGGTTTACACGTCCATCGATCAGCTTATCGGCCACACCCCGCTCCTGGAGCTCACCCACTTTGAGGCCGATGAGGACCTCAAGGCCCGCGTGCTCGTCAAGCTGGAATACTTCAACCCCGCCGGGTCCGTTAAAGACCGCGTCGCCAAGAACATGATTGACGAGGCCGAGAAGGCCGGCAAGCTCGTGCGCGGTGGCGACTACACCATCATCGAGCCCACGAGCGGCAACACCGGCGTCGGCATCGCTTCGGTGGCGGCGGCCCGCGGCTACAAGGTGATCATCACCATGCCCGAGACCATGTCCGTCGAGCGCCGCAAGCTCATGCAGGCATACGGTGCGCAGCTCGTGCTCACCGACGGCTCCAAAGGCATGAAGGGCGCTATCGCCAAGGCCGAAGAGTTGCAGAAGGAGACCCCCAACAGCATCATCGCCGGCCAGTTTGTGAACCCCGCGAACCCGGCCATTCACAAGGCCACGACCGGCCCCGAGATCTGGGACGACACCGACGGCAAGGTCGACATCTTCGTCGCCGGCGTCGGCACCGGCGGCACCGTGACCGGCGTGGGCGAGTTCCTCAAGGAGCAAAACCCCGAGATTCAGGTCGTCGCCGTCGAGCCCGCCACCTCCCCGGTGCTCTCCAAGGGCCAGACCGGCCCGCACAAGATCCAGGGTATCGGTGCCGGCTTTGTGCCCGACGTCCTCGACACCCAGGTCTATGACGAGATCATCCCCGTCGAGAACGACGATGCCTTTGCCACCGGCCGCGCCGTGGGCCACAAGGAAGGCGTGCTCGTGGGCATTTCGTCCGGCGCCGCCGTCTGGGCCGCTCTGCAGCTGGCCAAGCGCCCCGAGAACGAAGGCAAGACCATCGTGGCGCTGCTCGCCGACACCGGCGAGCGCTACCTGTCCACGGCGCTCTTCCAGGACTAGAGCTTCTCGTTCTTAGAACGAGTCCAAGGCACGCCGGTCTCCCCTCTCTTCTGGCAGCCTGAGCTCATCCCAACAGGATGCCCCACGAGA
>DXMX01000100.1 GCA_019413955.1 Collinsella sp. | reverse complement strand
GTGCGGCGGTGTCGAGCTGGGTTTCGCCCTCGACGATGACGCCGTCGATAGGCACGCGCTCGCCGGGCTTGACCACGATCACGGTGCCGACGGCGATGCCATCGGGAAAGACCTGTTCGAGTGTGCCGTCGGCTTGCTCGACGTTAGCGTAGTCGGGCGCGATGTTCATCATGGCACTGATCGACTTGCGGCTCTTGCCCACGGCGTATGCCTGGAACAACTCGCCGACCTGGTAGAACAGCATGACAGCGGCGCCTTCGGCCATGTGCGGGTCGGTGTCGGGGAAGAGCACCATGGCAAACGCGCCGATGGTCGCGACGGCCATGAGGAAGCTCTCGTCGAAGGCCTTGCCGCGGCGGATGTTATTGAATGCCTTTTGCAGTACGTCGTAGCCGGCAATCAAAAACGGCACGAGGAACAGCACAAAGCTGGCGTAGATGTTGCCGGGCTCCCCAAATGCGATAGTGAGGGCGCCGAGCTCGTCGAGGGCATAAACAACGGCAAAAATGCCCAGTGCTACCAGGATGCGGTTGCGCTTATGCTCAAGGGACTCTTTCTTCTTGCGCTTCTTCTTTTTCTTTTTGGGATCGGCGGCTGTCATGATTCAAACCTCTCATTTGAGTTTATGAACACTCGCTCATATAATTTCGCGAGCAAAGGCCGCGGCAAGCGCGGCCTCGCAGGTCAACGTATGCGCGGGTTAGAGAATGATCTCGCAGTCCGGCTCGGCGTCGGCGGTGAACTCAACGACGCGGTCCAGGACCTCGTCGAACTTGGCGTCGTCGGCCTCGAGCGTCAGCTTCTGGGTCATAAAGTTGACCGAAACGGACTTGACGCCCTCGAGCTTGGCAAGTTCGTCCTGAAGCTCGCGCGCGCAGTTGGCGCAATCGATCTCGTCGAGCTTGAACTGCTTTTTCATGGTGGGTTCCTTTCCCTGTGTTAGCGGTCTGGGTGCCGGCCGCGCTGATACCGTGGTTGATTGCTATTCGCAGATATGGCTCATGCCCTGGTTAAGCATGGTGTAGACGTGATCGTCGGCGAGCGAGTAGAGAATGTTGCGGCCGTCGCGGCGGAACTTGACCAGGTGCGACTGCTTAAGCGTGCGCAGCTGGTGCGATACTGCCGACTGCGAGGTTGCGGTCGCTTCGGCGATGTCAGCCACGCAGAGCTCGCGGCCCATGAGGGCATAGAGGATCTTGATGCGTGTGGTGTCGCTGAAGACCTTGAACAGGTCGGCCAGGTCGTACAACAGCTCCTCGTCGGGAAGGTCCTCGGGCGAGCAGGTGGTGGGGACGATCAGCTCGGTGGCCTCGATGCCAGTCTTTGTTTCATCAGCGTGGCTGCTCATTGCAACATCCTTTCATATGAACATGCGCTCATATAACTTACTTCCGATTATATGAGCGCATGTTCATATGTCAATACTATTTACGTTAATTTCGATGACTGCTTGCCGCCTCTGCGATTTTCTGCGGGTTGGGAGACATCGACGCAATGCTCGCCAACATATTTCGAGATGTTCGGCCAGCATGCTAAGAAAGCCACCTTGAGAAGCATTAGAACTGTTCATATTTGTACTTTATCGTGTTAAATACCGCGAGAATCAGTTCTTCCTCTACGGGAGTTCCTGCAGAATCAGTTTTATCTAAAGTTATATTGAGCATTGCTGCAGCCAATCTGGCACATCGGTGGCCGAATAAGTCGAAAAATGTAGGTGGACATCCGCAGAGATCGCCTTTAGAAGAGCGAATTCTCAATTAGATCAATAATCGTGTCGTCTTCCGTGCGGTTTTCATCGATTTTTGCGAACATGTCGCATTCCCAAGGCCCATTGATTTCCTCAGCAAGGGCCCCGACGTGTTGCATGTCGTCGGGTTCTGGCACATCGTTGATGCTCGGGTCATCAGCTTGCGGATATTGGCTTGCAATTTCGCGCTTGGCGGCCTCTTCTTCTTTGAGTGTCTCCAGGACGCGGCGACCGTATTCGAAGTAGCGCCGCAAGACAAATTGACGAAGAGTTTCTTGCAGGATGGCGAAGTTATCCGGGAGTCGACCGGGCCATATCTTCTCGCGAATGCGAATCGCTTCCATGACCCGCCTAAAAGCGGACTGCTTGAAAAACGAATGACGACTAACTGTGATAACGGCATATCCCATGTTTCGCAGCGTGTTTCGGCGTTCCTCGTCAATTGATTGCTGTTCGGGCTCGTCGTGGTAAAAGCCGTTGTATTCGATATCGGTCATCGAATTTTCGAGCAGCGCGTCGAGGTAGAAAACCGTCCGTCGCGTTAGGGCGGCGTATCTTTTGGGGACTGGGATCGGATAGTCCGTTTTGATAGCGCGTATGGCTAAGCCACCCATTGACTTGGGCATTGTCAGCATCATGACAAACGCCGTTTCGAGTGGGGAGCGACAGCCTTCGCGTACATAAGAAAGTGCCTTAAGTGCTTTATTAGATCCACGATACCCCGATGCCTCTGAAAAGAAGGCTCTGAGCTCTTCAACGCTGGTTAGGGCTGGGCGCTCGCGATATTGAGTTTCGTCGGACGTTCCAAGCGCGTAGGAGCCGCAGATTTCAAAGTAATACTCAACGAGCTCCGAAAGGTTGAGGTCGGCTGCTGCTTCTAACGCGCACAGCTTGATATCGACGATGTAGACGTTCGGCTCGAGTTCTAGGTAGCTTTCTGCATCAAACGTATAGCGCGTGCAGTGGCAGATGCAGCCCTTGCGGTGCCTTTTGGCATTATTGGAAAACGTCAGCACATGGATGCTTTCAGAATCGACATTCTTTCTGTTGAGCCATGCTCGCGCCGCTTTCAGGTTGGACGTGGTCGGCGCAGACACCTTGATCTTTTCCATAGATATGGGATCGGTCGCGTGGCTTGCGAGCGAGTTGACTGTTTGGTATACAGCGCGTGCCGTGGTATGTGACAGAACGATTCCCATACGCGCATGATGGCATAGCGGACGCCATATACGCTCGAAACTTCGGGCAACGGTATTGGGGCGCGGCTTATCTTCTGCGAACGGTGGGTTTTTGAGCTGTCGTATTGAGGGGGGGGCAGCTTCGGCTGGGGAGGTTTCTGTCGGCTGCCCCATTTTGGTGAACTTTAGTTGCGGATTCGTAGCTTCTAAGCGTTTTTGCCGACCGCTCAGATGCCTCACCAACATAATTTGAGTTATTCGGCCTTATCCTATACGAATGGTGCGATCGCAACGTCCTATTCGAATTGATTCAGGTAGATTTATAGGGCTTGGTTGCGAAATTGGGGCGACTATAGCGCTCGATTGCGGTTCAAGGGGCCTCGACTAGTGGTTCAGCTGGCCGAACAACTCGAAAAAAGTAGGTGGGCCAACCTGCCGACTATGTGAAGCATGCGTATTTGCTCGTTTTGATTAAAACTAGGGTGCAGCCATAAGACTGCGCCCTAGTTTACTGCGTGCCGGTGCGTCCAGACGGATTGCACTGTGCCTGGCAGGCGCTCCCGCAGATGGATCGGTTATTTCGCGAATAGGTTCTTGAGGTTGAACTCGGCCTGTACCGTGCGGAGCATGAGGTCGGTGTCGTCCAGACCCAGATGCTGCTCGTTGGCGTCGGGCGCGAGGGTGCCGCGACGGCGTGCCCAGTTCTCGAGCGCGGCGGGGGCGGACTCGCGGGGG
>DXMX01000010.1:38617-39044 GCA_019413955.1 Collinsella sp. | reverse complement strand
AAGGTCAATGCCCTCCTCTTTCACGTCACCTTGCTCGCTTAGGGGCGTTTTCGCTGTCGTTGCCAAGACACCGGCGTTGCCTTGGTCGCAAGTAGTCATTGGGGACGCTCTTTAATGACTAGTCGTTTAAGAACGCCCCTTAAGAATGACCCCAATGACTACACTCAAAAAACGGCGCCCGCCGGCGATGTTGCCGGCGGGCGCCGTTGTCTTGAAGACGAAGTGATCCGTTTTCCTCCGTCCCCAAGGGATCATTACAGTGAGTCGATAAAGCGCTGTTGGGCGGCGCGGCCGGCTTCGTCCCACTTAAAGACGCCGGCGTTGTCGAGCACGTGGCCAAACACCACGCCGACCTCCTCGTGCAGGATGTCGATGGCGTTGTCCGCCGTAAGCTCGTCGGCGCGGCGGGCAAAGACGTCCTCGGCCC
>DXMX01000010.1:34941-38607 GCA_019413955.1 Collinsella sp. | reverse complement strand
GGCCCATGCGGCGTGGCTGCGGCAAAGGTCGTCGCCCTCGAGCGCACCGGCAAGGTCGTAGCTGGCATCGGTCTTGGCCGCCAACAGGTGCTCACGGACAGCGCCGAGCTCGGGAACCAGGCGCGGCGGCAAAATGGCCAAGCCCATGACCTCGATCAGGCCGATGTTCTCCTTTTTAATATGGTGATACTCGGCATGCGGGTGGAAAACGCCCAGCGGATGCTCGTCGGTCGTGATGTTGCAGCGAAGTGCCAGGTAGGCCTCGTAAATCTCGCCACCGGCATTGCCGCGGAAGTCGACGCGGCGGATGACGGGCGTCACGGTGTTGTGCGCTACGCCGTCGGCCGTGTGCGCGATAACGCCCACAGACTCATCGGTCCACTCGCGCCAGGCGAGGATAATCTTCTCGGCAGCGTCGAGCAACTGGGCGCGGTCGTGCGAGCGCAGTCGCAGCACCGAAAGCGGCCACTGCAACACGGTACCGCTGACCTGGTCAAAGCCGGGCACGCTAAACTGCGAGACTTCGGTGGCATGCATCATGGGGAACTCGTGTGCGCCGCCCTGGAAGTGGTCGTGCGACAGAATCGAGCCGCCCACGATGGGCAGGTCGGCGTTGGAGCCGATAAAGTAGTGCGGGAACAGGTCCACAAAATCGAGCAGGCAGGTCAGCCCCTTGCGGTCGACGTGCATCGGACGATGCTCGGAGCTCATGGCAATGCAGTGCTCGTTAAAGTACGCGTACGGGCTGTACTGGAAGCCCCAACGCTCGCCGTCGAGCTGGATGGGGATAACGCGCAGATTCTGGCGGGCGGGATGAGCGCCGCCGTCAGCCGCGGCGGAGCGTCCGGGGTAACCCTCGTTCTCGATGCAGAGCTGGCAGGCGGGATACTTCTCGCCCATGTTCTTGGCTGCACCTGCCGCGGCGATATCGCGCGGGTCCTTCTCGGGTTTGGACAGGTTGATGGTGATTTCAAGATCGCCCCAGTTGGTGGGGGTGCTCCATTTGATGTTGCGCGCGATGGCGGCACGGCGCACGTAGCCGGCGTCGCAGCACAGGCCGTAGAACCAGTCGGTCGCGGCGCGGGGCTCGTTGACGCCCATGCGGCCGGTAAACTCGTCAATCACGGCAGACGGGCGCGGCATGAGCGCGCCCATGATGCGCATGGCGATGCGGTCGCGGCCCGATGCCGTGTCCTCGGCGGCGCCGTTGGCAACAGCCGCCTCGGCAAGCGCGGCAAGTGTGCCTTCAAGGTCAAAGTTGGGCAGGGTATCGGGGTGCAAGAGCGAGAGTTTCTCGACCTGGAGCGCCCAGGCCATGTCGAGCGCCGGGCCCGTAGCACCGATGCACTCGAGAATGGTGTTATACGCCCAGATGCGATCGTCCTGGCCGATCATCGATCGGTGGATGGCGTACTCGATCAGGTTCTGCGCGGCCTCGCGCACGTCAGTCATTACAGCCATGCCGCGTAGGCCCCCTTGTCAGAAATTGCGTAGTGGCGGGCAGAGCCCTCGCCCAGCCAGCCGTTCATCTTGGCGATGAAGGTGTCGACCAGGTCGAGCGGCACGAAGGCCTGGATGGTGCCACCAAAGCCGCCACCGTGGATACGGACGGCGCCTCGGCCGTCGAGCACGTGCTCGGCCAGTGCCAGGGCATACATCGAGGGCTGCTCGGAGCCCAGCTTGGCAACGACATTCTGTAGGTACATGGCAGAGCTGGCGCCGGACTCGCGCGTCAGGACCAGGAACTGATCGATGTCGCCGGCGTTCAGGGCAGCCCAGCGCTTGTCGACCAGGCCGTTCTCGTACCAGTAGTGAACGGCGCGCAGACAGGCGCGGTCGCCCAGCTTGGCGCGCAGCTCGGGGAGCTTGGCGTCAAAGTCGGCAACATCGACCTCGCACAGGCGTTCCTTGCCAAACTCGGCGGCGACGTCCTGCATTTCGCGCGGAACGGCGGCGTAGTCGTCGGTGGCGGCCACGTGGTCGGCACCGGCCTTAACGAGCACGAGCGCATAACCGTGATCCTCAAAGTTGAGCTCGAGCTTCTGGGTTTTAGGCTGAGCCTGGTCCTCAAAGTCCATGTAGGCGAGGCCGCCCAGGCACACAGCGGCCTGGTCCATCAGACCGCAGGGCTTGCCATAGTAGTTGTTCTCGGTGCGCTGGCTCATCTGGGCGAGTGCGACGGGCTTAATCGCGGGCGCGCCCCAAAGCGTCTCCATAGCGCGGCCGTATGCCGCCTCGACAGCAGCGGAGCTCGAAAGACCGCCACCCGAGGGGACGGAGCAGGTAAAGGCGAAGTCGAAACCCTTGGGCTCAACGCCAAGGGCTGCAATCTCGTGGGCCATACCGCGCACGAGGCTTGCGGACGTGCCCTTCTCGGACTCCTGAACACCCAGCGTGTCGAGCGTAATCTCAAACGTGGGGTAGCCCTCGTCGACAACGCGGACCTTGTTGGAGTCGGTTGCCACGGCGATGCCGTCGACGGCTACATCGAGCGATCCGGCGATAACGTGGCCGCCCTCATGATCGGTGTGATTGCCGCTGATCTCGGAACGCCCGGGCGCGTGCACGTAGAGCACCTGGCGCTCGTCGATGGGGCCAAACTCCTCCTCAAACAGTTTGGTGAGGGTGGCGAGTATCTTTTCGTCGGGGGCGGTCATACGGGTCCTTTCCTTGACGCCGGAGAGACTGGTCCGTGTCATTATGAGTACGTTAACAATTTTGAGCACCACAAACCAGACGTTCGCGGCGCCGCACGTTAAAGGGTATGTTAACGTACTCATAACACAATGTATCTCCTTTTTTGAGAATCTGGTAATCGGTAGATTTTCGGCCGTGAACGGTGTGGCCGTATGGACATATGGAGCAAAAGAACCGCTGATAGAAAAAGTAGAGTACGTTAACATGCGTCCGACGATAGCGGGCTTCGGCGCGGGGTGTGTTTCTGCCCGGGCCGACATTCGCACTATTCAGATCCTGCGAGAGCGAAGGTGATTTTGTGGCAAGGCGCCCTTCCAACGATACGGGTACGCGTCCGGTATCCATGGCCGACGTTGCCCGCGCTGCCGGTGTTTCGCAACAGACGGTTTCGCGCGTTGCCAACGGATTGCCCAACGTTAACGAACAGACGCGCCAGCGCGTGCAAGCCGCTATGCAAGAGCTCGGCTTCCGTCCGAGCTATGCCGGCCGTTCGTTGCGTGACGGCCGTTACCATTCGGTCGGCCTGTGCGTCAACGATGTCACCAAGTTTGGCAACCTCTCAATGATTGACGGCATCGCCAGCGCTGCTCGCGAGCATAATTGCGCCATCACACTGGTCGAGATGTCCAAGACCGAGGAATTCTCTCTTGCCGAGGCAACACGTCGTATGGCCGCGCTGCCCGTGGACGGCATCATTATCGGCATGAGCCGTATGGCTCCCGATTTTGAGACGTTCGATCCGTTGCCGGGTATTGGCGCGGTCATCGTTACCATGTATGCGCACCCGCGGGTGACTACGGTTGACTCCGATCATTACGGCTGCTCGCTGTTGCTCATGAATCATCTGTTTGAGCTGGGACATGAACAGATTCGCTTTATCGGCGGCCCGTCCTTTTCGATTGACGAACAGTTCCGTCGCGCCGGCTGGCAGGATGCGCTCGAGCGTAAGCACATCGAGCCGGCTGAACC
>DXMX01000010.1:0-34931 GCA_019413955.1 Collinsella sp. | reverse complement strand
CGCATAACGAGCTCACGACCGTGCGATTCGATCTACATCAGCGCGGACGCGAGGTATTCGAGCACGCGGTTCCCAAGGCGGGGGCAACGGGCAAGACTGTTGCCATTCGTATTCCGGGCAAGCTCATCGTTCGGCACACCACGGCAGAGCTTCGCGTATAGTTTTTGCAGGTCAAAAGCGGTATATTCCGCATCAATAACAATCGGTAAGGATGCTGGCAGATAGCCGTAGCTACGAGGGCGAGTGCTATGATAGACGGGTTCTTTTGTCTATCTAGGAGGCTTTGCCTGATGGAGATCACCAAGGATATCCGCTACATTGGCGTCAACGATCACGACATTGACCTGTTCGAGGGCCAGTACGATGTGTCCGAGAATGGTATGGCATATAACAGCTACGTTATCTTGGGCGATAAAATCGCTGTCGCCGATTCGGTTGACGCTGGCTTTGTCGACGAGTGGCTCGGCAACCTCGAGGCCGTGCTCGATGGCCGTACGCCCGACTACCTGGTTGTCCATCACATGGAGCCCGATCACTCCGCCGGTATCGCCGCCTTTATGGAGCGCTATCCCCAGGCGCAGATTGTGGCCAGCGTGGGTGCTTTCCGCATGATGGTCAACTACTTTGGCACCGACTTCCCCGAGCGCAAGATGGTCGTCAAAGATGGCGACGTGCTCGACCTGGGCGGCCACAGCCTGACGTTTGTCGGCGCCCCCAACGTGCACTGGCCCGAGGTGCTCTTCTCCTACGAGTCCACCGACAAGGTGCTCTTTAGCGCCGACGGCTTTGGCAAGTTTGGCGCCAACGACATCGAGGATCCGGAAGGGTGGGCCTGCGAGGCTCGCCGCTACTACTTTGGCATCGTGGGAAAGTTCGGCAAGTTTGTGCAGGCCGTGCTCAAGAAGGCCGCCGATCTGGACATCCAGATCATTTGCCCGCTTCACGGTCCCGTGCTGACCGAGAACCTGGGCTATTACCTCGACACCTACAACACCTGGTCGAGCTACCAGCCCGAGGACGAGGGTATCACGATTGCCTATGCGAGCGTGTATGGCCATCTGAAGGCTGCCGTTGAGGAACTCGCATCTGCGCTCGAGGCCCGCGGCCAGAAGGTCTCCGTCTTTGACTTGGCTCGCGATGATATGGCTGAGGCCGTTGAGGACGCGTTCCGCTACGACCGCCTGGTGCTCGCCTCCATTACCTATCAGGGCGAGATCTTCCCGTTTATGAGCACCTTCATCCACACGCTTGCCGAGCACGCCTATCAGAACCGCACGGTTGCGCTCGTCGAGGCCGGTTCCTGGGCGCCTGCCGCTGCCAAGGTTATGACCAAGGAGCTCGAGGGCATGAAGGACATCGCCCTGACGCAGAACAAAGTGACCGTCATGGGTTCGCTCAACGACGCATCGCGCGCCCAGATCGAGGCCCTCGCCGACGAGCTTTCCAAGTAGCGACACATTCACTTCTGATGCTCAACCACCACAAAGGAGACCTTTGTGGTGGTTTTTGTTTAAGCGCCGGCGATGAGGAGATTTGGGCGGGCGTTGTCGACGATCTCGGCGATTGAGGTGGCGACGGCATTATCGGGGTCACGGTCCATCACGATGGTGTCGACATCTGCCAGCTCGGCAAAGCGGTACATGCCACGTCCGTTAACCTTGCTGGCGTCCATGAGGGCGACGCTTTGACGGGCGGCGCCGACCATAGCCGCTTTGGTCTCGGCCATCTGCGGAAAGTCGGTCGTAAAGCCGCAGCGGGGGACAAAAGCGCCGGGGCACATGACGGCAAGGTCGGCGTGGACCATTTGGAGCGCCTGCATGGTAAGTGGACCGTACAGATAGCGATGACCTTTGCGCAGTGCCCCACCCAGCATGACGACATCGACCGAGGGCATGCTCTCGTCGATGTAATCGGCGATGGTAATGTCGGCCGTGATGACGGTGATGCCGTCGCGCTGATCGAGGAGCCGGACAAACTCGAGCGCCGTGGTGCCCGAGTCGACAAGCAGCGTGTCGCCATTGCCGACGAGCTCGATGGCGCTTTGCGCGATGGCCTGCTTGGCGGCGACATTGACGTTGATGCGGCGATCCTGGGTGGATACGGTCAGTCGCTTCTGGAGAGACACGGCGCCACCATGCGTGCGGCGCAACTTGCCGGACTCGGCGAGCGCGTCCAGGTCGGCGCGGGCGGTAACGGAGGACACGCCAAAGGTCTGGGCGATTTCTGCCACTTGCACCGAGGCGTTATGTTCGAGCATTTCCATGATGGCGGAACGACGCTCATCGGCGAAAGCTCGGGTTGTTGCGTGGGCCATGTTTGCTCCATTCTCGGCTAAATTTGTAGGAATTGTGTTGAGTCTATTTTCGTTCATTTTCTTTTTGAGTAAGAAAACACCTTTCGATTACTTATCTTTTCTATAAAAAAAAGACGCTGAACGCCCAAAATTCAATATCGAACATGTCCACTCGGCTCAAATTCCTTCCGTTTACTTTTCAAAAACGACTGTATTGACCTGCATGGGCTCAATATCTCGAGCGTGTAAAGCCGCTGAATTTCATACAATGAGCGCAGCAAAACGCAAGGTAAAACGCCTTGTGAACAACTACGCCCGATGTCCAGATGCGGGCGAGGGAGAGGAGCAAACGCTCATGGCACTTGTTACCACCGAAAAGATGCTCAAGGACGCTCAGGCCGGCCACTACGCCGTCGGCGCGTTCAACGTCGAGAACCTCGAGTTTGTTATGGCCGTTCTGGCCGCTGCCGAGGAGACCAAGTCCCCCGTCATCATGCAGACCACCCCGGGCACCATCAAGACCGCTGGTCTGGACTACTTCTACGGCATGGTCAAGGCTGCCGCCGAGCGCGCTTCCGTGCCCGTCGCTCTGCACCTCGATCACGGCGATGGCTATGACCGCTGCATGCAGGCTTTCCGCACCGGCTACACCTCCGTTATGATCGACGGTTCGCACGAGTCCTTCGAGGACAACATCGCCCTGACCAAGTCCGTCGCCGATGCTGGCCGCGCCATGGGCGTGCCCGTCGAGGCAGAGCTCGGCAAGGTTGGCGGCAAGGAGGACGACGGTCCCGCGGTTGAGGGCGAGAGCCCCTACACCGATCCGGCCGAGGCCAAGGAGTTCGTCGAGCGTACCGGCTGCACCTCCCTCGCAATTGGCGTTGGCACCAGCCACGGTGTGTACACGAGCGATCCGCACATCGAGCAGTCCGTGGTCAAGGCCATCCGCGACGCCGTCGACGTGCCGCTGGTTCTGCACGGCACCTCCGGTGTGCCCGATGAGCAGGTTGCCGAGGCTGTGAAGAACGGCATCTGCAAGGTTAACTACGCCACCGAGCTGCGTCAGGCCTATACCAAGGGCTTCATGGCCTACATGGCCGAGAACCCTGCCTGCTTCGATCCCAAGAAGCCGGCCAAGGAGGGCATGCGTGAGATCACCGAGCTGGTTAAGATTCGCATGACCAACCTCAACTCTGTGGGCAAAGCAGAGTAACAGCAAGGGTACTCTGATTCCACCGGACGGTTTGGGCGGGTCCCGTACCTAGTTTCCAAAACGTCCTCGCGCATGAAGGCCCCCGTTGTCTCGCTTCTTCGAAGCGTTGACAACGGGGGCCTTCGCGCTGCGGAATGATTTTGGAAACTAAGTACGGGGACCCGCCCAAGCCGTCCTGCTCGATCGCCCTTGTGGCGTTGGGGCGGAAATGGGTGGGGCGTCAGGGCTTCTTTGCTGATGAGGGGTTAGTATGCCCGGGCTTGGTTGGGGAATGACTTGTTTAGGGATGCTTGGAGCTTTTCGAACGATGCTCGCAAGTTGAGGCTCTGGTCGGTTGAGCGTTTGGCTTTTGTGGTGGGGGAGTCGAGGAGGCCGTCTCTCTGTGTCGGGGGGAAGGAGAAAAGGTCTGCATGTTTTAGGGATGGCTGCTGTGCTGCGTCATTGGAAGAATGCATGCTTATGCGGCCTCCTCGATGTCCACCAAAAGGTTGCGCACGGGGTGTGCTGCTAGGTCCCGTGCGTTGGCAGTATTATGCCGCGGCTGCTGCAAAGAAGTGCTAAAGAAAGGCTTAATGAGGTTTGACGTTGCGATGAAACCGCAGGTAAAAGCTATCGAGTAACACTCTTGAAAGGTTTTGGGCTTAAGGGCTTTCTAAGGTTTGTGGCACGGATGTGGCTTGCCTGTGTGGGGCGTGTGGACGGCTCGTTCCTAGCGCTGCGGTGCGGCGGCGCGTACTTGTTCGATGACCTTTTCCATCGTGGCGTCGATGTGGTCTTTTTTGAGCTCGCATTCCCAGATGGTTATGGGCGTCCAGCCCATTTGAGTGAGTGCTGCCACGGCAGCGTGGTCGCGCTCGACGTTGCGACGGAACTTTGCCTCCCAAAACTCAACGTTGCGCTTGGGCTGGCTAGGGTTGCACTTGGGGCAGCGGTGCCAAAAGCAGCCGTTGACGAAGATGGCGATCTTGCGCCCGGGGAAGGCGATGTCGGGTTTTCCGGGCACCTTCCATTCCAGACGGTATCCCGTAAGGCCTGCGGCGCGCAGGCGCTGGCGAACGAGCAGCTCGGGCTTGGTGTTCGCACGCTTGTTGCCCTTCATGGACTTTTTGATGGCGGCGCGACGGCGCACGAGCTCACGCTCGTCAGCGGAAAGGTCCGAGGTATCGATGCCGTCCAGCAGGCCGGGCTTGGGGCGCTTTTTGCTACGGCGCTTGGCTTTGCGCTTGGGCTTGGTAACGGGCTCGTCGGCTGTGGTGGACTCGGTGTCGTTGGCGCCGTTAGCCTCAAGCCGATCTTCCTTCAACTCAATCAGGGCATCAATGAGCCCTTTGTCGGCGGGCATCCACTCAACGGTGGCAAGCGAGGTGCGCGGAATCCAGCGGATATCGAGCTGGCGGTCATGCTTCTGGGGTTCATCGGATTCATCGGCGAGCGAGCAGTAGTAGCACTCCATGGAGAGATGGAAATCGGGGTAGTCGTACTCAACGGTATAGAAATCGCGCAGGTTGGTGACTTTTACCTGCAGCTCTTCCATGAGCTCGCGGCGTACGGCGTCCTCGGGCGTCTCGCCGCGCATGAGCTTGCCACCGGGGAACTCCCAAAGTCCCTGCATGTCGCCGTAGCCGCGCTGCACGGCAAGCAGCTCATCGGATCCTTCCTTGCGAATGATCCCAGCGGCAACATGAACAGTCTTCAACAGGAGTCCTCTCTCAACATCAACACGTGGCAGGGTAGCTACGCGTACCTTACACAACGGTAAGGCAAGCGTAAGCCATATCGATGGTAGCCGACTCGTCTTCTTGCGACTATAGATGCCGTAGACTAATCGCAAGAAAGGACTCGGTATGCAAACCACGCACATGGCGACCCCGGTACTGGAGGTCGCGCATCTCGAAAAGGTATACGGAGCGCTGGGCAACGTGACCCGTGCGCTCAACGACGTCAGCTTTACCGTCAACCGCGGCGAATTCGTTGGCATCATGGGCGCTTCGGGCTCGGGTAAGTCGACGTTGCTCAACTGCGTCTCGACCATCGATAGCGCCACGAGCGGCACCATCCGTATCAACGGGCAGGACGTAACACGCATGAAGCAGGCTAAGCTTTCGCAGTTCCGCCGCGAGGAGCTCGGCTTTATCTTCCAGGACTCCAACCTGCTCGATACGCTCACGGCACGCGAGAACATCGCCCTGCCGCTCACCATCGCCCGCACAAACTCGGCAGAGATCTCAACCCGCGTGCAGGATGTGGCAGCGCGCCTGTCCATCAGCCAGGTGCTCGACAAGTATCCCTACCAGATGTCCGGCGGTCAGCAGCAGCGCGTTGCCGCGGCTCGCGCGCTCGTTACCGACCCCACCATGATCATGGCCGACGAGCCCACCGGCGCCCTCGATTCTAAAAGCGCTCGTCTGCTGCTCGAGAGCCTGGAGGCCCTCAATCGCCGCTTGCGCGCGACCGTGCTCATGGTCACGCACGACAGCTTTGCCGCCAGCTACACGAGCCGTGTGCTGTTCATTCGCGACGGCAAGATTTTCACCGAGCTGCGCCGCGGCGATACCGACCGCCGAGAGTTCTTCGACCGCATTATGGAGGTCGTTGCCATGATGGGCGGTGAGGGCTCCGATGCTCTGTAAACTCGCTTGGGGCAACGTCCGCCGCGCCGGCCGCGATTACCTCGTCTACCTTTTGACGCTCACCCTGGGCGTCACGGTCTTCTATGCCTTTAACACCATCTCGATGCAGGTCGATATCGCCGGCATCGATGAAGAGGGCTTGGCACAGGTTATGGGCAGCATGCTCGGCGACCTGACGTACTTTTTGGCCGGTGTCATGGCCTTTTTGATGGTGTATGCCAATAACTTCATCATGAAACGCCGCAAGAAGGAGTTTGGCCTGTACCAGGTGCTCGGCATGGGGCGCGGGCGCGTCGCCACGATTATGGCGCTCGAGACGGTGATCGTTTCGGTCGTGGCCTTTGTCGCCGGCATTGTGCTGGGTGTGGGGCTCTCCCAGCTCATGACGTTCTTTACGGCCTCGCTCTTTAAGACACAGATCGCCAATTTCCACTTCTTTTTCTCGGTGCATGCGTTCAACCTGACCCTTGCTTGCATGCTCGTAATGTTTGTGCTCACGCTACTGCTGAACCTTCGCGCCGTGCGTCGTACCAAACTCATCGAGCTTATGGGTGCCGAGCGTCGCAACGAGAGCATCAAGACACGCAACCCCTGGATTGCGATTGCCATCTTTGCCGTGGGCGTGGCGCTTGTGGGCGTGGCCTATTACCGTCTGCTACGTGATGGGTTCCCGCTAACCGCGACGGACAGCAAGCTGCAAGAGGCCATGAACCAGTTTGGTATTACAACCGCTATGGTTACCGTGGGCACCTTTGCCCTGTTCTGGGGACTCTCAGGCATGCTCATCAAGCTGCTGCAGAGCCTGCGCGGCGTGTATTGGCGCGGCCTCAACATGTTTACCGTGCGCCAGCTTGCGGCCAAGGTCAACACGGTGTGCTTTTCGATGGGCGTCATCGCGATGCTCCTGTTTTTGGCCATCACCTCGGTGACGTGCGGTATGTCGATTGCCAACGTGATGAACGAGAATCTGGAGCGCTATAACCCTGTTGATGTGTCTCAGACGTATGTCTATTACACGCCCGAAACGCTCGACTACTACAAAGAGTATGTCAATCCGTCTGAGGCCGATCGCATGGTGTTGGCCGATAGTACGGTCGATTTGTACTCCGCATGGCACGGCGATCGTATCGATCACGATAACGTTGCAGACGGTATTAAGGGCAAGTCGGCGGACAACAACGACGAGACCGGCAAGAAGGTCAATATCGCCGATGTTGCCGGTGAGCATGTGCAGATCGATTCGTATCTGAGTTACCCATTTGGCGGCTCGAATCCTTCGGTGACTCCAAGTGAGATGTGCAAGACCATGGGCGAAAAGCTTCCCAAGGCGTTCGGGGGTAGCAATGCCGATGCGATGGGTCTGTTTGTGACGCCGGCGAGCCAGTACAACAAACTGCGTCAGATGATGGGCGAGGAGCCGGTGCATATCGGTCACGACCAGTATCTGCTCACGTGTGATATGGGCGGCGAGCTGGTCGACATGTACACCAAGTATATGGCTGGCGGCCATACCCTCACCTTGGGCGGGCATGAGCTCAAGCCCGCAGCCGATAAGTCGGACAAAGATACGGCGGCCATCGCCAACTCGGCGATGGGCAGTAATCCGGGTACCGTCGTCGTTGCCGACGAACTGTTGTCCCAACTTAATCTGCAGCCGTATTCCAGTAGCCTGCTCGTTAACTACAAACAGGGGATGGATACGACCGAGGCAGACGAGAGCATTAAATACACTGTGCTCGACAATCTGCTCGTTGACGGCAAGGAGTCGGGGTCGTGGGGAACCTTCATCACACGCTCCGAGATGTACACGCAAGCAGCGCAAATGAACGGTCTTATTAGCTACCTAGCCATCTACATCGGCTTTGTATTGGTTGTTGCATGCGCGGCGATTCTGTCGATCCAGCAACTCTCCAACGTGGCCGACGGCAGCCGCAGCTATCGTGTGCTGGCACAGATCGGCTGCGACGACCGCCAGATTCGCCATTCGGTGATGGCGCAGCAAGCGGTATTCTTCCTGTTCCCGTTGGCGGTGGGCTTGGCGCACTCCTTTGTGGCACTTAAGGTGATCATCGAGATGGTGAGCATATTCGGAAATATGAGCATCGGCGGCACCGTGGGCCTCACCTGCGCGATCTTCCTGGCAGCCTACGGCGGCTATTTCCTGGTGACCTACCTCATGAGCACCGGCATGGTACAAGCCGCCATAGCCACCCGCTACAGCGAGTAACAAGCGGGCAAAACCGTCGCATAATTAGAGGCGTATGACCGCCGCGAAGGGACCAGGGGCCCTTTCGCGGCGGTTTTTGCCAATCTGGTGCGTCTCAGATACAAGTGAGTAGACTTTTTTGAACCTGCCGAGTACATCGCGACAAATGATCTATAAAACTGCAGGTCAGAGCTGTGGCGTTTTGGGGCGTGCTCGGCCTTCTGCAAAAAAACCTACTCACTTGGTTTTTCTGCTAGAAGACCGCCACGAGGGAAGGCGGCTCCCTCGCGGCGCCTGGCGTTTGCCCAGATAAAACCTACCAAAATAAACCTGTCCCCTTTTGACAGGCTAGCGCTCCCAGAAGTGGAGGATGAGCGTGGTGCCTTTTAGCGGAGGGGGTATATTGATTAATTCGGGTAACAGTTTTTTAACGCTGGGGCCGATGTTAAAATAGCCAAAATGCTATCTAGGAGCTTTGAATTTATGGCAATCGAGGCGGCTGATCTACAAAACGTAAAGCGCTCGTTCCTCTGGCATTCAATTATGTTGTTTATAGGGGCGGCTGGTCTGTATTGTATGGCGCCAAGTATTTATGCGGGCCTTTCTGGCACCGTTCTTATCGGTCTGCATCTGCTTTCGGGCTTCTGTGTGGGTCTCATCTCTCGCCCCGTGAGACCGGGTATTTCCAAACGGCTTTTTGGACTTATGCTCGTAGATATTGCACTTCTCGCGATGTTCACGGTATCTCTTAATGTGTTTCATCAATTTCATGGTGTGGTTTCGGCGCTCGCGTTCATTTTGTTGTTGCTAGCCCCCTTGCTTGTCGCTTGCTGTTCTTGGGCGCTTGGCGGTGAATTCACAAACATGCGTGCGGGATCAACGGGGAAACATGTAGCCGATGGCCCTGTTCTCCATGGGTATCCTGAGCTCGCCCTTTACAGCCCCGTTGTACTCTTGATTGCTTTGCTTGTTGGCCTTCAGTTTCTTCTCGCCTCGTTGATGGAGTCCATCGGTTCTATCCTTTCCGTTAACGCCGAGATGGGGGTTGCTGCCTCGCTCGTCGAACCTCTTGCGTTTGGTAATGCTGCCGTTGCTCTTGATTTGGATTGTTTGTTTTCGCGCAATATAAACATCGGAGCTGTGCTCCTGAGCTTTGGTGGGCGTCAAGAGATCGCACTGCTTCTGGTGACTGTCTTGGGCAGCATCCTTGTCAGGGCCATAATGCGATCGTTACCCGACTTAACGAGCGCTTTTTCTGCGGATGCCAAATTAGGAGGAAAACGCTCTGCAGTTGCCGATATCCCTGCGACTTTGGGTTTTTCTCAAAGGGAGTCCGCGGTTTTCTCTATGAGGATAGAGGGAAAAACGTACGAGGAGATTGCTTCTGCCTTGGATATTTCCCCGTCTACCGCCCGTACCTATTTGTCGCGGGCCTTGACTAAAACTGGATATAAAAGCATTTCGGAGGCGACGGCTGAACTTCTTTCGTCAAAGGATACGTGGCATTTCGACGCAACAAATGACCATGATCACCGTTCAGAATCACTGAGGCTCTCATCGTCCAATCGGAACTGCAGGATAGTCTTCGCCTGCTTCCTGTTTATGTATGCGTCTGGAATGGGCATCGAGGAAATCCTCGTATGCTTCAGCTTTGAGCATGATGTGATAATCCTATCGATAGCCACAGTGCTTTTGGCCCTGTGTTGCTATGCTGTTATACGGCGGATGACAGAAATGCATTTATGTTGCTCACCTGAACTGAGTCTTTCTTCGGTATCCGCGGGTGCCGGAATAGCGTTCTGGGCTCACGATGCAGTGAGTCGACTGTACATTTTCTTTGAGTCCGTTGGGAGCGGTGAGTCCGTTGGCGTCCTTTTGCCTGCTTTACGCGTGATCGCGTTCCTTGTCGTACTTATCCTTCTGACTTATTCGCTGCTATCCTTGCGTTTGAAAGATGCAGCTCGGGCGGGTGATCGACGCGATGCCGTGCGTGAGGCTTTCTTGAGGCTTGGCTTCACGCCGCTTTATGCCGACATCATGGCATGCGTTTTTGATGGCAATAGAACCACCGAGATTTGCGCGCATCTTAATGTTGCTCGGGGAACCGTCAAAGAGGCCAAGAGCAAGAGCTATGCCTTGCTTGGAGTTCACTCGGAGCGTGAACTTAGAGATAAAGTATTTTGTCTTATAGCTGATGTTGTAGAAAATGGCAGGTAGAAGCCTGTAGACAAACAAGATCATAAGTCCATCCCGCACGTCTACAGACAGTTCAGACGATGAAGGCGATACTTCCGGACAACGGGTCCGACGATCCGTGTGTTGCGAACCGGAGGTGCTTGCTGTGAGGGTTTGTGATTGCCTCACATATGTACGGCTTAATTTAGAAGTTCTTGCGCGCAACCGGGGAATTATGTTGTTGACGGCGCTGCTCGCGCTCGTATTCTGCATCCCGGTTTTTCTATCCGTTCCAACGGGGGCAGATTATCTATATGGCAGAGGTTCCATCGAGGAGCAGAGGGCATTGTTGGCCTCTCAAGTCTCTGGCGGCGTTTATGACACCGCCCCACAGGAGCTCAACAGCATCATTGCCGACGAAAGGGCGTGTCTTGATCGAGCGCTTGAAAACAAGGCAGATTCCAGAGGGTATTACGATGCGATTGCCGATTACGACAATCTATTGCTCAAGGAATACCGACTCGGTTATTTGAATGGCGTTGATTCGGAGCTATCTCTTGAGGCCCAAGAGCGTCTTCCCCGAGCCATAGCAATGCTGCCCCATCCGGAATCGTACGGCTCAACAACAAAAATGCCTGGGATGATTCTTCTTGCATATTATTGCGGCGCTGTTCCTGCAATAGCGTGGCTTTTAGTTCCGGTTCTCGTCCTCTATATGTCGCTTGAGGGGGATGGAAAGCGGTTCTACGATCGGGCTTTGTTGTCAAAGTTAGAGATGAATGCATGCCGCGTTCTCGTCTCTGGCATTGCATCGATGACGGTTTTGGTTCTGGCGTTGGCTCCCTGTTTTGTATTGGCAACGGTGCTTAACGGTGCCGGTCAGACGGAGTACCCAGTCGTATTCATTCAGTATGGTGACGTGGTCGAAAGAACTGTGTTAGTTCAGCTTGGGCTATTTGCTGTCTTTGAGGCTGCGTTGTCTATGATGTTTGCTTGTTTGGGCGTGTGCGTATACGCAGGAAGCAGAAACAGGGCCATTTCGTCCATGGTGGTCGCTCTTGTGGGGGGCATAAGCCAGCTTCCGTTTTATGCGAGCAAAGATGCTCCATGGCATGCGCTGCTGCCGTATATGGTGCCGAGCTATTCTGTCTCTTCGCTTGCACTCGGCGGCGCTTCTTACGCCAATGGAGCTGAGGTATCACTAGTTCCTGAAGCCAGTGCGCTGCACTGTTTCTTTGCCGTAATGGGCACGCTTGTTGTCTGTGCGTTGGGAATCATCTCGTTTTCGCGTCTAAAAAGCAAGAATCGCTGGGCCTGGAACCATATTAGTCCGGATAGTTTGGGCGAGAAAAGCTTGCTCTCTCTGTCGCTGGATGTGTTGACGGTTGAAAAAAACCAGCTGGCAAAGGGATTGCAGTTTGATATGCCCGCTGGCCAGATATGGGGTCTTGTCGCGCCAAATGGATATGGCAAGACTACGTTACTTAATGCTCTTTGGGGAGACGCTGGGCCATCAGTGCGCGTGTCAGGTTCTCTTTGTTTTCATGCAAAAGCATGTGTCGACTGTGAGGAAATGAGAAAGGAATTCTTCTTGGTTCCGAATGGGCCGTCTCTATTGATTCCATACATGACAGTCGCTTTCCATCTCGACCGATGCAGGCGAATTTGGCATTCACCTCGCACTTTGGACCAAGTGCTTGATCGCTTTGACTTGACTGGGTTGAAGAATACGCCCGTATCTAGGCTGTCTGATGGAAATAGACAATTACTCAATGTGGCGATGGCGTATATGTCCTATTGCGAAGTCGTCCTTTTGGATGAGCCCATGAATGCGCTTGATGTGGGACATGTCGCAATCGTTTCGAATGCTCTTAGAGATGAAGCAGGTAGGGGAGCGCATGTCATTATCTCTTCCCATCTTATCGGGAATCTCGAATCGCTCTGCGATGGCTCCGTCTTGCTCACACGAGATGATTCGCACTTCGTTACTCGAGAAATGGGAGGTGATTCGAAATGGATCGGTAATGTGTACGCGCAGCTATTCAAGACGAACGACAGCAAAAACTAGGAGAGGAAGATAACCATGAAACGACATATATCGAAGAACTTGGCGAAGGCATTGGCCGCATGTTTTATGCTTGCACTGTCGATGGGCGCAATTCCCAATTATGCGACGGCGCAGCCAGATACGGGTTCTGTTGCACCTTGTCGTCTTGTGACGGCGGATGTCTTGGACACCTACAAATCGTTCTCCACCGCGAGCTACCCGAGCGAGAATGTTGATTGCTTCGACCAGACATACAAGAGGTTGTCTTTCAAAACCTCTTATTCTCGTACGGGGCAAACGATCCTCTATACAGGTGCAGCGTTAAGCCCACGCGGGAACGGAATGCCTGGGTTTGAGACGAAATATAAGTGCACATATCGTACCTGGTAGATAACCCTAGGACCAGATTCTCTCCGAATTACTTTGCGGAGGATTGATCTAACGCTGCCGCTCCTGCGTTTATCTCAATCTGTAACACTTGGCTGGTAATAACGTTTCCATCTGTTTCAGATTGAGACTATTCAACTCGCACTATGTTGATCGTCTTGATCTGTAACAGCAAAACGGCGATTTTACCTCTACATGTTACAGATTGAGACGATTGAAACCGTGGTAGCAAAGGATGCCGCGAAAGACCGCGAAAGAAGTACCTCTTCTGCGGTGGTATTTTCACCTATCCGGCGCGCCCCAAATGCAAGTGAGTAGGCTTTTTGGAACCTGCCGAGCACATCGCGGTACAAGCTCAATAAAACCGCAGGCCAGAGCTGTGGCGTTTTGGGGCGTGCTTGGCCTTTCGCAAAAAGTCTACTCACTTAGTTTTCGCCAGAAGACCGCCATGAGCAAACCACCACAAAGGTGCCTGTCCCCTTTGTGGTGGTTTTGGCGTTTGCCCAGATAAAACCTGCCAAAATAAACCTGTCCCTTTTTGGTAGGTCACGAGCGAGGATTTTCGGACGCTTGCTCGACGAGAGTGGATAATCTCCCGCTTTTGGCGCGGACATAGGCCGAAAATGGGAGATTATCCACTCTCGTGGTAAGCAAGTCCTCGTGTCATCCGTTCCCTTTTTGGTTGGTCGTGCTTGCACTTTAGCGTGCGACAGCGGATAATGCCGAGCATTCGACAATTCACACTTTGACTTATTTGATTGAGGAGGCCCCGCATGGCCATGGATTTCAAACGCAGGCTGCCGATTCCCATGGAGATCCGCGAGGAAATGCCGCTTTCCGCCGAGCTTACCGCCAAAAAGCAGGCATTCGACGCCGAGGTCGCCAAGGTCTTTACCGGCGAGGACGCGCGCAAGGTGCTCATCATCGGACCGTGCTCTGCCGACCGCGAGGACTCGGTCCTCGAGTACATGAACCGCCTGGCCAAAACCGCCGAGGAGGTCAAGGACAAGCTCATCATCATCCCGCGCGTCTACACCAACAAGCCGCGCACCAAGGGCACCGGTTACAAGGGCCTGCTGCACAACCCCGATCCCGAGGCGCCCGACGATCTGCTCGAAGGCGTTAAGGCCATTCGCCACATGCACTTGCGCGTCATCGAGGAGACTGGCTTCTTCACTGCCGACGAGATGCTCTACCCGTCCAACTACCAGTACCTCGTCGACCTGTTGAGCTACGTCGCCGTGGGTGCGCGTTCGGTCGAGAACCAGGAGCACCGTCTGGTGTCGAGCGGCATTTCGGTGCCGGTGGGCATGAAAAATCCTACAGCCGGTTCCACTACCGTCATGCTCAACTCCATCTACGCCGCCCAGGCGCACCAGAGCTTTATCTTCCGCAACTGGGAGGTCGAGTGCGACGGCAACCCGCTCGCGCACGCCGTCATGCGCGGCTACATCGGTCTCGACGGTCGCACTTACCCCAATTACCACTACGAGCACCTGGAGCGCCTTGCCGAGCGCTATACCGAGCACGCCGGCTACGCCAACCCGGCGGCGGTTATCGACTGCAACCATGACAACTCGGGCAAGCGCCCGCTGGAGCAGTATCGCATCTGCAAGGAAGTGCTCGACAGCTGTCGCCGCAACGAATCCATCTCCAAACTGGTCAAGGGCTTTATGATCGAGTCCTACCTGGAGGATGGCAACCAGCCGGTCGACGGCGGCGTCTTTGGCAAGTCGATCACCGACCCGTGCCTGGGCTGGGAAAAGACCGACTATCTGATCCACGAGATCGCGGAGCGTGTTTAGTTACGCGGGTTTACCAACCCGCGTAACGGCTCGACGCTGCGCGCCGCCCAGAGCGACAATTTGTCATTCAAAAGGCAAGGCATGACCAGAAGGTCAATGCCCTGCCTTTTTCATGCCAACTTGTACGCTCTGGACGGCGCTCGCTGTCCGTCCTCTACCTGCGGAGTTGTCCTGCTCCAGGGCACTCATTGGGGACAGACTTAAATGAGTGCTCGCAGAATGAGAGTGGATAGTCTGCCGTTTATAAGTAGTTGTTGGGGACGTTCTTGTTGTTTGACTAGTCGTTTAAGAACGTCCCCAATGACTACCTTTCAAACCTGGCAGTTGGGGACGTTCCTTATGTGCTGGCACTTGGGGAAACTCCTTGCGCCAGCGGACGCGGTTTGCTTGCTGGTATTGCCAGATTGTTGGGCGTTCTCCAAGCCCTGTGGGCAAAAAATGCCAAATATGAGTACTGTTGCTGCTGTAGTGCCATATTGCTCCCACAAAATAATGGACATAAAGTAAATATGTTCATTAACGCTAGTACATATAAGCCTGATACAGAGCTGATCGAGCAATGTGGAGGTGCATACAAGCTACAAGAGCGGTGTTTTGGGTCGTTTTGGATGTTACTAAAAAAGTAACAGTACTCATATTTGCCATTTTTTGTCCACGGGGCCTTGAGGGAGGGCGTCAATCAGGTCCCAGGGGAGGCGGTTCGAGGGCTGCAAAACAAAAACGGGGACGCAGATTGTCCTGCGTCCCCGTTCTAGGGCGTTATTCGTTCCCTGCGGCAGAATTTACGCCGCTTCGTCGAACTGCGAGTTGTACAGGTCGGCGTAGAAGCCGCCCTGGGCGAGCAGTTCGTCGTGTGTGCCCTTCTCGACGATGTCGCCGTCGCGGATCACCAAGATCACGTCGGCGTTACGGATCGTGGACAGGCGGTGCGCGATGACAAAGCTTGTACGGCCTTGCATCAGCGCATCCATGGCGCGCTGAATGAGCTCCTCGGTGCGGGTGTCCACGTTGGAAGTCGCCTCGTCTAGAATCAGCGCCGGGCGGTCGGCCAAAATGGCACGGGCGATGGTCACGAGCTGGCGCTGACCCTGCGACAGGTTAGTGCCCTCCTCGTTGATCATAAAGTCGTAGCCACCGGCGAGCGTATGGATAAAGTGGTCGCAGCGTGCGGCGCGTGCGGCGGCCTCGACCTCGGCGTCGGTCGCATCGGGGCGTCCGTAGCGGATGTTCTCGCGGATGGTGCCGTTAAACAGCCAGGTGTCCTGCAGCACCATGGCAAACTCGCCGCGCAGCGCCGCGCGGTCCCAGTCGCGCACGTCGACGCCTTCGACGCGCAGCGAACCGCCGTCCACGTCGTAAAAGCGCTGCAGCAGCTTAATGAGCGTGGTCTTGCCGGCGCCGGTGGGGCCGACGATGGCAATGGTTTGGCCGGGCTGCGCCTCGCAGCTAAAGTCGTGGATGATGGTCTTGTCGGGCGTGTAGCCAAACTTGACATGGTCGAACTCCACGTGGCCGGGGCGCTTTTCGGGAATCTGCGCGTCGGCCTTTTGCTCCTCCTCGGGCGCGGCCAGGAACTCAAAGACGCGCTCGGTGGCAGCGGCCATCGACTGCATCGTATTGCTCACGTTGCCCAGTTGCTGTACGGGTTGCGTAAAGTTGCGAACGTACTGGATAAAGCTCTGGATGTCGCCGGGCGTGGCATTGCCGGTCAACGCGAGCTGTGCGCCCACCACGACGACGCCCACATAGCCCATGTTGCCCACCAGGCTCATAAGCGGCATCATCAGGCCCGACAGGAACTGCGAACGCCAGCCGCTAATAAAGAGTCGGTCGTTTTGACGGTCGAACTCCTCGATCGAGGCCTCGGCGCGGTCGAACACCTGAATGACGTTCTGGCCGGCAAAGTCCTCCTCGATAATGCCGTTGACGGCGCCCAGAACCTGCTGTTGCTCGCGGAAGTACGGCTGCGAGAAGTGAATCATCACGACCAGGATTATCGCGGCGGCCGGCAGCGTGAGCACGGTGACGCCGGTGAGCGGCAGGCTGATCGACAACATCATGACGAGCACGCCGATAATCTGCGTGACGGACGTAATAAGCTGCGTCACGCTCTGGTTGAGCGACTGGCCGAGCGTATCGACGTCGTTGGTGATGCGGCTGAGCACATCGCCCTTGCTGTGACCGTTGAAGTAGCTCATCGGCACGACGGCAATCTTGGCGGCAATCTCCTTGCGCATGCGGTAGCAAATCTTTTGCGTGACACCGGTCATGAGCCAGCCCTGGACCAGGCTGCAGACAGAGCTCGCCAGATACAGGCAGAGCAAAAAGCCGAGCGTCTTGGCGATCCAGTCAAAGTCAACGTCGCCGGTACCGTTGACCTTGGCAACCAGGCCCTCGAACAGTTTGGTGGTAACCTGGCCGAGCACCTTGGGCCCCACAATGTTAAAGATGACCGAGCACACGGCAAAGGCGACGGCGGCAAACACGGCAATCTTGTGCTGGCCGATATAGCCGAGCAGCTGCCTCATGGTGCCCTTAAAGTCCTTGGCCTTTTCGCCACGGCGCATGCCACCCATGCGGCCCATGGGTCCACGCTGACGGGTGGGCTTGGGAATTTGAGTCTTGGTCTCGTCTGCCATTAGCGCTCGCCTCCTTCCATAACGGCTGCAATTTCTTCTTGGGTAAGCCCCAGCTCCTCGGCGGAAAGCTGCGACTGTGCGATTTCCAGGTACGCCGGGCAACTGCGCAGTAGCTCCTCGTGCGTGCCGGTGCCCACTACGTGACCGTCGTCGAGTACGATGATCTGGTCGGCGTGCATGATGGTCGCGATGCGTTGTGCCACGACCACGAGCGCGGCGTCGGTGACGTTTTTGGCCAGCTCTTCGCGCAGGCGCGCGTCGGTCTTGTAGTCAAGCGCGCTAAACGAGTCGTCGAACACCACGACCTCGGGCTTTTTGGCCAGGGCGCGGGCGATGGCCAGACGCTGGCGCTGACCGCCCGAAACATTGGAGCCACCCTGGCTGATGGGGGAGTCGTAACCGCCCTCGCGCTCGGCGATAAAGTCCTCGGCCTGGGCGATGCGCGCGGCTTGGCGCATGTCATCATCGCTTACCATGTCGCCGGCAAACTTAAGGTTGCTCTCGACGGTGCCCGAGAACAGGCGACCCTGCTGCGGAATATAACCGATACGGCGGCGCAGCTCAGAGAGGGTCATGTCACGCACGTCGACGCCGTCGAGCGAAATGCTGCCGCCCGTGACGTCGTATAAGCGCGGAATCAGCTGTACGAGCGTAGACTTGCCCGAGCCCGTGGAGCCAATGATGCCGAGCATCTGACCGGCATGCGTGGTGAAGTTCACGCCGCTGATGACATCGGCGCGGGCATCGGGATACTGGAAGCTCACGTCGCGGAAGGTGAGCTCACCGCGCGGCGCGTTGGCCGCGGGCAGTTTGGGCGAGGCGGGGTCGTTGATGCTCGTGGGGCAGGTGATGACCTCTTCCACGCGCTCGGCCGCGACCTCGGCACGGGGCAGGATGACCGAAACCATGGTGAGGATCATAAACGCCATAACGATCTGCATGGTGTAGGAGATGAACGCCATCATGTTGCCGACCTGCATCACGCCGTCGGACACGCCCTGCGCGCCAAACCAGACGATAAGCACGGTGATGCAGTTCATGACGAGCATCATGAGCGGCATCATAAAGCTCATGGCTCGGTTGGTGTAGAGCTGCGTGGTCATCAGATCGAGCGACGCCTTGTCAAAACGCTCGAGCTCATGCTCCTCGCGGTTGAACGAGCGGATGGGCATAAGGCCGTCGAGTAGCTCGCGGGCGGTAAGGTTCACACGGTCCACGTAACTTTGCATCTTTTTGAACTTGGGCATGGTGAGGCCCATGAGCACGCCGACGACGGCCGAGACCGCGATGATGGCAACGGCGATGGTCCACTCCAGGCCGGTATGGTTGGCCAGGACGCGCATGACGGCGACGATGCCCATGACGGGGGCCATCAGACACATGCGGATGAACAGGGTTGCGGCCATCTGGATCTGCTGAATGTCGTTGGTGCAGCGGGTGATGAGCGAGGCTTGGCTAAACTTGCCCACCTCGGCCGGCGAGAAGTGCATAACCTTGTTGAAGGTCTCGCGGCGCAGGTCGCGGGCGATGGAGCAGGCGGTGCGCGAAGCCACGGCACCGGTCAGGATGGTGGCGACGAGTGACACAAGGCACAGTCCAAACATCGTGGTCGCCATGCGGCCCAGGTAGGCGTTCTGCACGTCGGCGGGGTCGATGCCCTGCGCTTTGTACTCTTCTTGCACGTAGGCCACGGCGCGCTGGGTGACGATGGATCCCGACATGGAGCCCATTTTGTCCGCCATTTCGTTGGCGCCCTCGACGAGCTTGCTTTGGTCTACCAGACCGCCCTCGACACCCAGGCGCAGGCTCTTCATGGTGATCTTGCCGCCGTCGGCGTCGATCTGCTTTTGCATATTCTGCGCCGCTCCGGCCTTTTGCCGCATCTCGGCGAGCTGCTCGGGCGTCATTGCTGCCATCTGCTCGGGCGTGGGCATGGCTTGGACAGCGTTGTTGTCTTTCTCGCTGGACGAGCCCATCATGTCGCCCATGGAGTTGGCGTCAATGCCCTGGTTGAGCGAAAGGACGACAGTCTCGGGCAGGCTCATGATGTCGGCAATCTTGCTGTCGTCGGCGCGCTCGTCCTCGGTGCCCTTGTACGTGCGGATGCCGTTCTTGTCCGCCTTGCCAAATGCAGCCTCCACAGCTTTGGCGTCCTTGGCGCTCATAAAGAGTTCGAGATCGTCGAGCGATTCGGCGCGAATGGTGTCGGGCACGGGCGAGGCGATGCCGCCTTGCTGCACGCCCACGTCGACGATATCGCTCATGTAGGTAGGCAGTGCCAGATCGGCGTTGCAACTGATTACGATAAGTACGATAGCTGCGAACAGTGCCAGGATATGCTTTTTAAAGAGCTTGAGAATCCTCACTCGGCATCTCTCCTTTCTTGGTTGCGATCGATAATTTCGTTGGCACGTCTTAGAAGGCGCACCATCTCTTGGGTATCTGCTTCGCCGAACTGCTCGAGGAAGGCTGCGGTGCGGTCCTCGAATTCCCGACGCTTGATTTCGAGATCCTGGAATCCTTTGTCGGTCACCGTGACGTGTACGCGACGACGGTCGGTCTTTGAGTGCTCGCGCTCGACCCAGCCCTTGGCTTCGAGAGCGCGTAGGATATTGGCGATGCGGGCACTCGAGACCCAGGCGCGATCAGCGAGTTCGCTCGGCGTGAGCGAACCGCCGGCGAGTATGAGGGCGCGCATGACGGCCATCTCGCCGCCGAGGGCTTTGTCCGCAAAGCGCGAAATGCGCTGATGCATGCTGCCGAACTCGGTAAGGAGCTGACGCCCAAGCTCACGGAAATCGGTATCTTCCACCGAAAACCCCTAACACTAGAAACTATTTCCGGTAAAAGATGATACCCCAGCTCAACCATCCCATTCGGTAGATTTCTAGGCATGTCCCAAAAATCTACTTGGCCGCTAGGAAATATAAAGAGTGCATAAAAATTTAAAATAATTCAATTGCTGAAGCGTTTCAAAGAACAATTATGCACGCGGTTAGGCGAGGGGTTGTCACCACCATGACGACTGGGACTCATATAATCGCCACGTGCGATGCTCCAACTTCCCGCAAGGAGACACCTTACATAAAGGGGGATGGAGTCATGGCATTTGACTTCACGGGCAAAACCGCGATCGTTACCGGCGGCACTCAGGGCATTGGCCTCGAGATTGCCAAGGGCATCGTTGCGGGCGGCGGACACGTCGCGCTCATCGCAAGGAACGCTGCCAAGGGCGAGGCTGCTGTGGCCGAGCTTGGCGAGGGCAACAAGTTCTACCAGCTCGATGTTGCCGATGCGCCCAAGGCGCGCGAGACCGTCGAGCAGATTTTTACGGACCTGCCGCAAACCAACATCCTGATCAACTGCGCTGGCGTCATCAGCACCAAGAAGTTCGACGAGATCGATGACACCGAGTGGCGTCGCACCATCGACATCAACCTCAACGGTACCTTCACTATGATGAACGCTGTGTATCCGCACTTTAAGGCGGCCCATGCCGGCACTATCGTCAACGTGAGTTCCGTTGCGGGCAAGATCGGCGGCGGCCTGCTCGGCACCGCTGCCTACGCCAGCTCCAAAGCAGGTGTTAACGGTCTAACCAAGGCAGTCGCCAAGGAAGGCGGCAAGTTTGGCATCCGCTGCAACGCCGTGTGCCCGTCGCTCACGTTGACCGATATGACCTCGATCCTTTCTGACGAGAACTCTCAGCGCATCATTAACGGTATTCCTCTGGGCCGCGCCGCCCAGGCCAGCGAGCCTGCGCAGATGGTGCTGTTCTTCGCTTCCGACCTTGCCAGCTTCGTGAACGGCGAGATCGGTGACTGCGACGGCGGCATCGTCCTGGACGGGTAATACCCCGCGGTGATCGTTTGGCGGCGACCCTGGCGACTCGGGGTTGTCGCCTTCTTTCTGACATAGGCGCGTGCGGCTTCGATTCGCATGCATCCAAAGGAGATATATATGAGTGAATCGACTGCGGTGGAGGCGCCGGCGGCAAAGGAGCCGTTCTTTAAGATGTCCTCCATCCCGGGTGCCAATATTTTGGTGCCGCTTTTGCTGGGCTGCCTGCTCAACACGCTATTCCCCGACCTGTTCAAAACGCTCGGCAGCTTTACGCTTGGCATGACCCAGCAGGGTGCAGGTCCGCTCGTGGGCGCATTTTTGCTCATCGTCGGCACGACGATTTCGTTTAAGAGCGCTCCTGCCGCCGCTGCCCGCGGCGCCATCATCATCGCCGTCAAGCAGATCGTGGTCGTTGCCGTGTCGCTGCTCATCCTTTATGTGTTCAACGACAACCTGTTTGGCATCTCAGCCATGGTGATGCTGGCCGCTTGCACGGGTGCCAACAACGCTATGTACGCTGGACTGATGGGCACCATGGGCAACGAGGCCGAGCGTGGCGCCGTCGCAATCACCACGCTCGTTGTCGGCCCTCCGGTCACGATGATCGTGCTCGGCGCCGCCGGTCAGGCTCCGATTGGCTGGTCGCTCGTGGGCGCCATCCTGCCGATTGTCGTCGGCATTATCCTGGGCAACCTGTTCCCCAGCTTTAAGAAGATGATGGCACCGGCACTTTCCGCCATCATCGTGCTCGTCTTCTTTGCCATGGGCTCGACCATGACCTTTGGCCAGCTCATTAATGGCGGTCTTCCCGGTATTCTACTCGGCGTAATCTGCTCGGTGGTCTTTGCAATTCCCGTCATCGCGGTCGATAAGCTCACGGGCGGTACGGGTGTCGCAGGTGCGGCCATTTCGAGCTGCGCCGGAGCCAATGTGGCCACGCCTGCTGCCATGGCAAGCGTCAACGGGGCCATGTACGGCGGCGCCGTGCTCGCGACGGCTACGGCACAGGTTGCTGCCTGCGCAATCGTGACGGCTATTTTGACCCCGCTGGTCACCAGCTGGTGCCACAAGCATTTTGAGGGCCAGGGCAACGGCGATAGCAAGGCAACGACCGACAAGGCCACCGCAGCAGCCTAATGTCAGACGGCAATCAAAGCTAAAAAACTAGCCACGTCACAGGGCGGCCGCGGGGGAAATCCCGTGGCCGCCTTTCAGTTTCTGAAGGGTTTCTGGGACACTTTACCCTGCTAAAGCTGGCATAACAGCTAGAGTGATGGACGTATAAAGGCAAGTGGAAATATCAAACAAATCGGTGAACGGTAGTTGTTCGCGCTCGCATTTCCTGCGGATTTGTTAAAAACGCCCTAATGGTATAAAAAAAGAAACATATAACAGCCCTGATGAAGGGGGTGGCTATGTTATCCTTCTCAAACGGGTGAAATCTTGGGTTTTGGGTTGCAGTTCCAAGGTGGACAAACGTTTTTCCCTGTACCAACGTGTGGTGAAGAACGGAAGAAGCCGGTAGTGCAAGCCGATAATTCAAGAATTCAATAAGCAGCGGTGTGAGAGAGCGCCGCATTACACGTAACTAGGAGCGTGGTTACACAATGCAGGAGGCATGGGAAGGCTTCAAGGAAGGCATCTGGACGGGAGAAGTTGACGTCCGAGACTTCATCCAGAAGAACTACACCCCCTATGAGGGCGACGAGTCGTTCCTCGCCGGTCCGACCGAGCGTACCAAGGAGCTGTGGGGCGAGGTTCTCGACCTGCTGCTCAAGGAGCGCGAGCAGGGCGGTGTCCTCGATATGGACACCAAGACTGTCACGGGTATCGTGAGCCACCCCGCTGGCTACATCGATAACGCCCACCGCGAGAAGGAGACCATCGTCGGCCTCCAGACCGACAAGCCGCTCAAGCGCGCGCTGCACGTCAACGGTGGTATCCGCATCGCTTGCCAGGCTGCCAGCCAGCACGGCTACAAGGTCGACGAGAGCGTTGTCGAGCGCTACACCTTCGAGCGCAAGACCCACAACGCTGGCGTCTTCGATGTCTACACCCCCGAAATGCGTGCTTGCCGCTCGGCTCACATCATCACCGGTCTGCCCGATGGCTATGGCCGCGGCCGCATCATCGGCGACTACCGTCGTGTTGCCCTGTACGGCGTCGACTACCTGATCAAGGACAAGGAGGCCCAGAAGGCTTCCACCCCGACGGTCATGACCGCCGACAACATCCGCGATCGTGAGGAGCTGCAGGAGCAGATTCGTGCCCTCGGCGAGCTCAAGATGATGGCCGAGACCTATGGTTTCGATATTTCCAACCCTGCTACCAACACGCAGGAGGCCATCCAGTGGATGTACTTCGCCTACCTCGCTGCCGTCAAGGAGCAGAACGGCGCCGCTATGTCCATCGGCCGTACCTCCACGTTCATCGACATCTACGCTGAGCGCGACCTTGCCAACGGTACCTTCACTGAGGAGCAGATCCAGGAGTTCGTGGATCACTTCATCATGAAGCTCCGCATGGTCAAGTTTGCCCGTACCCCCGAGTACCAGGCCCTGTTTACCGGCGATCCGCAGTGGGTCACCGAGTCCATCGGCGGCATGGGTGTTGACGGCCGTACGCTCGTTACCAAGATGAGCTACCGCTACCTGCACACGCTCGAGAACATGGGCACCAGCCCCGAGCCCAACATGACCGTTCTGTGGTCGACCCGTCTGCCCGAGAACTTCAAGAAGTTCTGCGCCAAGACTTCTGTCGCCAGCTCCTCGATCCAGTACGAGAACGACGATCTCATGCGCGTTTACCACGGCGACGACTACGGCATTGCCTGCTGCGTGTCCTCCATGCGCATCGGCAAGGAGATGCAGTTCTTCGGCGCCCGTGCCAACCTGGCCAAGTGCCTGCTGTATGCACTCAACGGCGGTGTTGACGAGGTCTCCAAGAAGCAGGTCGGCCCCAAGTATCGCGCCGTCGAGGGCGATACGCTCGATTACGACGACGTTGTGGCCAAGTACAACGACATGATGAAGTGGCTCGCTGGCGTGTACGTTAACTCGCTGAACATCATTCACTACATGCACGACAAGTATTGCTACGAGCGCATCCAGATGGCTCTGCACGACAAGCACGTGCATCGCTGGTTCGCTACGGGTATCGCTGGCCTTTCCGTCGTGGCTGACTCCCTGTCTGCCATCAAGTACGCCAAGGTCCACCCCGTCCGTGACGAGAACGGCATTATCGTCGACTTCGAGACCGAGGGCGATTTCCCCAAGTACGGTAACGACGACGACCGCGTCGACCAGATCGCTCACGACGTTGTGCACCAGTTCATGGAGTACATCCGCATGAACGACACCTACCGCAACTCCGTGCCCACGACCTCGGTTCTGACCATTACCTCCAACGTCGTGTACGGTAAGAAGACCGGCTCCACGCCCGACGGCCGCAAGGCTGGCCAGCCGTTCGCCCCGGGTGCTAACCCCATGCACAAGCGCGATAGCCACGGCGCCATCGCTTCGCTGTCTTCGGTTTCCAAGCTCCCGTTCCGCGATGCTCAGGACGGCATCTCCAACACCTTCTCCATCATTCCGAGTGCGCTCGGCAAGGAGGATCAGGTGTTCTTTGGCGATATCGACCTTGATCAGCTGGGCGAGTAACTATTGTTAGTGCTATACTAACAATAACGATTACTGATTAGTGCGCCGGTTTCGGCCGGCGCCTATCAATCGAAGGAGACACATTATGAAGGTTTCTGAAGTTTCCGAGACTCAGGCCGATAACCTGGTCCACATGCTCGACGCTTACGCCGAGAAGGGTGGCCACCACCTGAACATCAACGTCTTCAACCGTGAGACGCTGCTCGACGCTCAGGCTCACCCCGAGAAGTACCCGCAGCTGACCATCCGCGTTTCCGGCTATGCCGTGAACTTCCACACGCTCACCAAGGAGCAGCAGGACGAGGTCATTGCGCGTACCTTCCACGACAAGTTCTAAAGGGGCTCAACTCCCGCAGGATCGCCGGGGCTGTTTGGGCTACCTCCCAAAACGTCCTCGGACATGCAAAGAGGCTCGCTGCGCACTTCGTGCGGCGAGCCTCTTTGCGTCCTGCGGGATGTTTTGGGAGGTAGCCCAAACAGCCCCGGCGGGGGTCCTGTGTAGTCACCCTTTAGGCGGAACTCTCCTAATTATTTGGATGAGTCGTTTACTTACTTGTGCTGTTACCGTCTTCCCGCTGTTGTTGGGGTATGCTTTGTTCGTATGTAAACGTATGACATGTTGATGGGGGAGGGTGCTATGGCTCGCGAGGGCACTCGTTCTAAGGATTCTGCTAAGCCTGGCATCAAGGAAGTTGCAGCGGTGGCGGGGGTTTCGCCTACTACGGTATCTCGCGTGCTTAATAATCGCGGCTACATTAGCCAGGAAACCCGCGATAAAGTCCATGCGGCGATGGAGCGCATCAACTATACGCCCAACGATATCGCCCGTGCCATGCTCAACGGTCGCCTGAATCTTATCGGTATGATCGTTCCCTTTGTGAGCAGCCCGTTCCATGCTCAGGTTGTGCAGGCGGTCGAGCGCACGTTAGCGGAAAACGGCTTTAAGATGTTGCTGTGCAACAGCGCCAATCGACCCGATCTTGAGCGTTCCTATATTGACATGCTCCGCCGCAATATGGTCGACGGCGTCATCGTCAACTCCCTCAATATCGGTGCCGAGGCGTATGCCGAGATGGGCTTGAGCCTGGTTGGTATCGACTGCGACCTTGGCGAGGCCTCTGTTCAGATTGCGAGCGACAGCTATAGCATCGACGAACTTGCCACGCGTCGCCTGATCGATGACGGGTGTTCGCGTATCTTGTGCCTGCGCAACAATAGCCGCATGCGTATGCCTGCCAATAAGCGTACCGATGCCTACTACGATGTTGTGGAGCAGGCCGGTTTGCCCGCGCTTGTCCGCGAGGTCGAGTTCGTTAAGTCCGACGACGAAAAGAGTGCGGTCGTTGCGAAGATCCTCGATGAGAACCCCGATATTGACGGCATCTTTGCGGGAGACGACACGATGGCGGCCATCTGCCTCAACGTTATGAAGCAGCGCGGCTTGAGCGCTCCGGATGATATTAAGGTCGTGGGCGCGGATGGCGCCCGCCGCACTATGACGTTTATGCCTGACTTAACAACCGTACGTCAAGATATCGATCGCATCGGAGAGCTCGCGGCGCAATCCATCATCGCTCTTGTTAACGGTGAAAAGCCCGAATCGAATATCAAGCTTCCCGTCGAACTTATCGAGGGCAAAACCGCCTAGTTCATTCCGAGCCAAAAGAATCCCTCGAACGCTTCTGATGACCGTTCGCCGGCATATGTCAACCGTTTGCCGACGACTGGAACTGCGAAAAGACGTATTGATGTGAAAACGTTTGACATATGAAAACGATTGACATATCTTGCAGTTGTACCGAGTTAGTATCTCGTGGGAAAGGAAGTCTCGGATGCACAAGGTTTATTACCAGCCTGAGGGAATTTGGGTAGGCGACATCATGCCGTACGGCGAGGACGGCACGTTCTATCTCTATCATCAGCGTGACACGCGTAACCCCGAACCTTTCGGAGAGCCGTTTGGCTGGGCACTCGCTACGACCAAGGATTTCGTCAACTACAAGGACTTTGGCGAGAGCCTTGAGCGCGGCGGCGACGAGGAAGTCGACCAGTACATTTATGCCGGCACGGTGTTTAAGGTGGGCGACAAGTACCATGCGCTCTACACTGGTTGCAATCGCGATAAGGTCCGCGCACGTTTGATGAAGCAGGTTCTTCTTCACGCAACGAGCGACGACGCCGTCAAGTGGGAGAAGAACATCGCCGAGACGCTGCTTCCGCCCCAGGAGGGTTACGATGACCGCAACTGGCGCGATCCCTTTGTGCTTTGGGATGAGGAGAACGAAGAGTACATGCTCATCCTCGGCACGCGTGTGGGCGAGGACAAGCGTCTGATGACCGGCCGCCTGGTCAAGTTCACCTCCAAGGATCTGACCAACTGGGAGTTCCAGGGCGACTGGTGGAACCCGGGCCTGTACACCATGTTTGAGATGCCTGATCTCTTTAAGATGGGCGACTGGTGGTATCTGGTGTTCTCTGAGTACAGTGATGGCAACAAGACCCGTTACCGCATGTCTCGCTCTATCAACGGTCCTTGGATCACTCCTGCGGACGATTCCTTCGATGGCCGCGCGTACTATGCTGCACGTACCGCATTTGACGGCGAGCGCCGCGTTCTCTTTGGTTGGGTTCCTACGCGCGACGAGGGCGGCGACCCCAGCTCTTACCTGTGGGGTGGCACTTTTATGCCTCTCGAGATCGTTCAGCGTGCCGACGGAACGCTCGGCACCAAGCTTCCCGACAGCATGCTTGGCGCCTTTGGCGAGGCTAAGGCAGTCGAGGCCTTTGAGCTTTCGTGCGAGTCGGGCAAGGTCGAGCAGGTGCTCGCCGCGGATGCCGGTTCTACCTATATGCTCGACGCCGACATCGAGCTCGCCGGTGACGCTGCCGGCTTCTCGGTGAAGCTTGCCGAGGACGCCGAGTCCGGTCTTGCCTATGAGTTCTGCGCCAACCTGCGTGAGGGCAAACTCGAGTTTACGGCGGCCCCCCAGTATCCGTGGTTCCAGGTCAACAACATGGGCCTCGAGCGTCCGTTGTTCTTTAAGGGCGAGGGCACTCACCATGTGCGTCTGGTCGTCGACGACGACATCGCGACCATCTTTGTCGATGATGTTGCGCTCAACGCTCGCTTCTGCAACAAGCAGGGCCAGGGTGTGGCGCTTACCGTCACCGACGGTGCGCTCAAGTGCGCAAACGCAACGATCGCGTCTCTGTAGCGGCAACGAACCGTTTTATGATTTAGAAAAGGAATGGAGAGGAACATGGACTACAAGGCAGTGTCCCAGCAAGTCGTCGACAACGTCGGCGGACTGGAGAACATCGAGGGCGCCACGCATTGCGTGACCCGTCTGCGTCTGGTGCTCAAGGATACGAGCAAATACAACAAGGCCGAGCTCGAGAACATCGATGGCGTCAAGGGCGTGCTGTACAACAGCGGCCAGCTCATGATCATCTTCGGTACCGGTACCGTCAACAAGGTTTACGATGAGTTTATGGCTCTGACGGGCGTTAAGGAGATCAGTGCTTCCGAGGTCAAGGGCGCCGAGGCGGACAAGAAGGGCAAGTTCTTCTCGGTCCTCAAGGTATTCTCGGATATCTTTATCCCCATCATTCCTGCCTTCGTCGGCGCTGCAATCATCATCGGCCTTAAGTCGCTGATCGTTGCCAACGGCCTCTTTGGCATGGAAGGCAGCCTCGCCGATCACAGCGAGTTCCTCAAGAACCTCGCAAGCTTCTTTGCCATTATCGCCACCACGTTCGACTACCTGCCTGTCCTGGTTATGTACAGCGCGGTCAAGCGTTTTGGCGGTAACCCGATCCTGGGCATCCTCGTCGGTATCGTCATGGTTCACCCGAGCCTTATGAACCGCAACACGTTCGTTATGGACCCGACGGGTGCTGAGTACTGGAACTTTGGTCCGCTATCCATTCCCATGGTTGCTTTCCAGGGCGGTGTGTTCCCCGCAATCCTGACTGCCTGGTTTATGGCCAAGGTCGAGAAGATTGCCCAGAAGTACATCCCCGAGGTCGTTTCGTTCGTTTTCGTCCCGACCGTTACCCTGATTCTTGCTAACGTCGCCCTGTTCACCGTGTTCGGCCCGCTCGGCAACCTGATCGGTGACGTCCTCGCCGGCGTAATCGATATCCTGTACAACAGGATGGGCGTCTTTGGTGCCTTTGTCTTCGCCGCGTTCCTGCAGCCGCTCGTCGTTACCGGTACGCATCAGTTCATCCAGGGTATCGAGGCCAACCTCGTCGCCACGACCGGCTTCAACTACATCCAGGCCATCTGGTCGGTTTCCATCATCGCCCAGGGCGGCGGCGCCATCGGTATGTACCTCATTCACAAGAAGCACTCCAAAGAGCGCAACATCTGCATGTCGTCCTTTATCCCGACGCTGGTCGGAATCTCCGAGCCCGCTATCTTTGCTGCAAACATGCGCTATTCGATCATTCCGTTCATCTGCGCATGCATCGGTGCAGGCTGCGGCGGTGCCTTCGTGAAGTTCTTTGAGGTGCGCGCTATCGGTCAGGGTCTGACCGGTGTGCTTGGCCTGCTCATCGTTACGCCCGAGACTCTCGTGTGGTATGTGGCTGGCAATCTCATCGCCTTTATCGTGCCGATCGTCTTGATCTTTGCCTACAACAAGGCAAAGGGCGTTCCAACCACCGATGAAGAGGGCGCTGGCGCAGGCTTCGATGTCAGCTTCTAGTTGAGCCATTCAGTGTAATGTGCGGATAAGTCCATTTGAGGAAGGGCGTTCGGCTCGTGTGAGTCGGGCGTCCTTCCCTATAGACGAGAAGGTCAATGGCGATGTTTAATCAAAACAATAAGGTGACACGCGCGGACTATGAGCAGTGGCGTGCCGGACAGGATGAGACGGCGGGTCGCATCGCGTCTGACCCCGATAGGCTCCTGTTCCATGTGGAGCCTGAGCTTGGCTGGCTCAACGACCCCAACGGTTTGGTTCAGATTGGTGATACGTATCACATCTATCATCAATACGATCCGTTCGATGCTGCGCATGGCGGTCCAGTGCTTTGGAATCATCTGACAACAAAGGATTTTGTGACGTACGAGAATCGCGGCCCTGTGCTGTTCCCCGATTCCGATTTGGATTCGAGCGGAGCGTATTCTGGTTCTGCCTTTGTACACGACGGCAAGATTCACTACTTCTATACCGGCAACGTCAAGCATTTTGACCGCGATGATTACGACTACGTGTTGACGGGCCGTGAGCAAAACCAGATTCATGTGGTTGCCGAGAACCCCGACGAATTGGGCGAGAAGCGCATAGCTGTTGGGCCGGTCGATTACCCCGACGATATCGGTACGCACGTGCGTGATCCCAAAATCCTTGAACACGATGGTATCTACTACATGGTTCTGGGCGCTCGTACGAAAGACGACCGCGGCTGCGTGCTTGTCTATACCTCGAGCAATCTAGAGGACTGGAGCTATGCGACGCGCATTGAGTTGGGCGAGAAGTTTGGCTTTATGTGGGAGTGCCCCGATCTGTTTGAGCTCGATGGTGAGCTTATTCTCGTTTGCTGTCCGCAGGGTGTGTCCGCCGATGGATGGCGTTACCGCAATCCGCACCAGTGCGTGTGGTTTCCCATCGAGGCCGATTGGGAGGCGCCGAGTTTTAAGATCGCCGGGCAGGGCATGCCCCCGATGGTCGATGCCGGCTTTGATTTCTACGCACCGCAGTCTTTTGAGGATGCTGCGGGTCGGCGTTTGATGATCGGGTGGTCGGGTTGCCCCGATGCGACGGCAAAAAGCCCGACGGTGGCACGCGGGTGGCAGTGCGCGTTGACGGTGCCGAGAAAACTGAGCATGCGCGATGGTAAGCTCTGTCAGCAGCCGGTGCACGAGATTGAGAGGATGCGCGGCGACTGCGTTTGCGCGACAGGCGGTGAAACCGTTGAGGAGCCGGGCCGCCTGTTTGATCTTGTGGTTTCCTGTGAGGGCGCCCAGGTGATCGAGCTCGAAATCCGCAAGGGTGTCTTTGTGCGCTATGCAGACGGGATGCTTACCCTCGACATGGGTGACGAAGGCTATGGGCGCGACCAGAGGTCGATCGAGCTCAGCGAGCTTCGCGACCTGCGCGTGCTTTCGGACACTACGATGGTCGAGATTTTTGCAAATGGCGGCGAGGCGGCACTTACGAGCCGTACCTATTCGCCGGCGGTTCCGGCGATGGAGCTGCACGCCGAGGGTGCGGCATCGATGAATTTCTACCGCCTCGTGCATTAACCGTGCGTGGAGCACGATTGGATTTGCTGGACGGAATGTGTCGCAGTTGTCGCGGCCAACTACCGCTTACCGCATATAGCGACCGTTTGCGGAATAAGTAACCCTCCTTAATAAACCGTGTGGAATCCTAGATAAGCACGGAGTTTTCCAGGGAGACGCTGTCCTTTGTTGTGTGCAAGGGGCGGCGTCTCTTTGGCGCTTGGACGCCGTTGTGCAACAGTGCGGCGGCGCGTGCCATGTATTGAAAAGCCAATGTCGAGATGGGTCGTGATAATAATGGGCAAGTACGTAATCGTGGTTGAGTCTGGGTCGGATGTGACGCCGGAGCTCTGCGAGCGCTACGGCATCGTGCGCGTGCCCATGCATGTCACGATTGGTGACGAGACCGTCGAGGACGGCTCGATCGATCCGCTCGAGATTTATTCGCGCTGCAACGAGTTTGGCGTGATGCCCAAGACCAGCGGCTGCGCGCCTGCGGATTTTGCTCACGTGTACGACCGCATTCACGCTGAGCAGCCCGATGCGACTATTCTGCATCTCGCGTATTCCGAGGCCACGACCTGCTCGCATCAATCATCGAAGATCGCCGCCAAGGGTCGCGACTACGTGTTCTCTATGGACACGCGCTTTGTCTCGGTAGGCCAGTCGCTCGTTGTCGTCGAGACCGCCAAATACATCGAGGCTCACCCCGATGCCACCGTCGACGAGATCTTTGCATTTACGAATTCCGTCATGGACCGCGTGCTGCTGGGCTTTGTTCCTACCGATCTTGCCTTTCTTAAGGCGGGCGGTCGCTTGTCCAACGTCGCATTCCTTGGCGCCCATCTGCTCAAGATTAAGCCCTGCATTGAGGTGACGGGCGGCAAGTTCGTGGCGACCAAGAAGTTCCGCGGCTCTATGCTCAAGTGCGCCCGCGCCTTTATTGACCACATGGTTGCGAAGGGCGAGATTGACTACTCGCACATTGGCCTGGCGTATTCGGTGGGCCTTTCCCAGGAGCTGCGCGACGACATGGAAGTCTATGCGCACGACCTGGGCTTTAAGGACATTACCTGGACTCAGGTCGGCGGCGTCATCTCGAGCCACTGCGGCCCGACCGCCTTCGGTGCGGTGCTCACGCTTAAAGCGTAAAGGCCGCAGGCGAGCGTTCTTCAGCCTGACATCTCGACGTAGACCCCAGCCATGGTGATGGGGGATAGATTAAAACGTGCCATTCTAGCCCGAGACGTTTAAACGCAAGCACATGGGCTAGAATGGCTCTGGCATTTTAATTGGTTGCATCCAAGGAGAGGCAAGGTAGCGCGAATGGCAGAAATGACGCTTGAGGGTGTGGACGCTCGTCCCGAGGACTCTGCGTTTGCCCTTGGCCGCGTGCATTCGATTGAGACGATGGGGACGGTCGACGGACCCGGCATCCGCTTCGTAGTGTTTGTCCAAGGCTGCCCCATGCGCTGTGCGTATTGCCACAACCCCGATACCTGGTCGGTTAACGGCGGCACGATGGTGACCGTCGAGCACCTTATGGACGAGTTCCAGAGTAACCATGAGTTTTACCGCAGCGGTGGTATTACGGTGTCCGGCGGCGAGCCGCTCCTGCAGCCTGAGTTTTTGGCCGACCTGTTCCACGCCATGCACAATAACCACGATGGTCGTGTGCACACCTGCTTGGATAGCTGCGGCTATGCGTTCGATCCCGCGCATCCCGAGAAGTTCGATGCCGTGCTCAACGAGACCGACATGGTACTGCTCGATATTAAGCATGCCGACCCGGTCGAGCATAAAAAGCTGACTGGGTGCGATCCCGCACGCATTCTGGCGTTTGGCGATGAGCTTGCACGTCGCAAGATCAAGGTCGTTATCCGCCACGTGGTGGTGCCGGGCATTACCGACACGGTGGAGGAGTGCGAGAAGCTCGGTCGCCTCATCGCTCCATGGCACAACGTGGTGGGCCTGGAAATGCTGCCGTATCACACGATGGGTGTCGTCAAGTACGAGCAACTGGGCATTCCCTATAAGCTCGAGGGCGTGCCCCAGATGGATACCGCGCGCATGCCCGAGTTGCGTAATGCCGTTATGACCGGCATGAAAAAGCGCCGCGCGGAGCTAAAAAACGCCATCGGCTAGCAAGTCTTTTGCTCCTCTACGATACCCGCGCTGCGGTGGTCTAGCGACTTCGTATTGCGCGGTTGAGTCAAAATGCTGGTACCATACCGTGGATAGCAGTTTTCACGGGTTTGGGGGATGGTATGCCTACCATCGCAATCATCGGTGCACTCGAAAAAGAGGTTGCGCAGATTAAAGAAGAACTGAACGGCGCTCGTGTGGCACAAGAGGCGGGCTTGACCGTTGTCAACGGCGAGCTCGACGGTTTGTCCGTTGTTGCTACGACCGCTGGCATGGGAACCGTAAACGCCGCGGCGGCAACGCAGCATCTCATCAGCAAATATGCCCCGCAGGCCGTTGTGTTTTCGGGCATTGCGGGTGGCCTAAACCCTAAGCTCCATATTAACGACGTGGTTATAGGCAAGTGCCTGCGCTATCTCGATACTGACACGGCGCTCATCGCCGAGTCGGCGCCGGGACTCGAGGAGTTTGTCTCGACGCCGGCGTTGGCTGATGTTGCCGCCGCCGTGCTTGCCGAGCATGGATTTGTGGATGCCTCGGCGGATGAGAATTCTGCGGAGAAGGACCCCAAGCAGTTCCTGTGTGGCACTATCGCCACGGGTGACCGCTTTGTTACGGGTGACGCCATGCGTAACGCTGCGATTGAGGCCACGCATGCCGATTGCGTCGAGATGGAGGGCGCGGCAATTGCGCACATCGCGGCCAAGAATGGTGTCGATTGCCTGGTGCTGCGCGCTATCAGCGATAATTGTGACGAGGCATATGACGCGTTTTGCGAGCGCGAGTTCGATCTGGATGAGTACGCTCGCACCGCGAGCGGCATCACGCTTGACATCGTTCGTCGTATCGCCGCCGCGCAATAGCACACCCGTTTTGTAAAAATCTACGACCAAGGAGTATCCATGGCCGATTCCATTAACTATCAGCTTGCCAAGTTTGTTGCCAGCTACGGCAAGGTTTCGCAGATCCCCGAGTCCACCTGTCCCGAGGTGAGCTTTGTGGGCCGCTCCAATGTGGGCAAGTCGTCTATCATGAACAAACTCTTTGGCCGCAAGAACCTGGTCAAGGTTTCGAGCACGCCGGGCAAGACGAGCAACATCAATTTCTTCGAGGCCGACGACGTGCACTTTGTGGACCTGCCGGGCTACGGTTTCGCCCGTCGTTCCAAGGCCGAGCGCGACCGCTGGGCCGAGCTTATCGGCGACTTCTTCGACTCAGAGCGCAGCTTTAACCTGGTTGTGTCGCTGGTGGACATTCGCCACGACCCCAGTAAACTCGACCATGACATGATCGACTACCTGCAGGGCAACGAGTTCAGCTTTATCGTCTGCCTCACCAAAGCCGACAAGCTCAGCCGCACCCAGCAGGCCCGCCAGGCAGCAGCCATCAAAAAACAGCTCAACGTTCCGGCCGAGAACGTGATCATCACAAGCTCCCAGACCGGTATCGGCATCGATGAACTAAAAAAGCGCATCGCCGAGGCCTGCCTCTAGCAAGTGCTCCTTACCAGCAAGAGCCCCTGCCAATAAAAATCAACTATCAGCTCGGCGCCCCTTCAAAGCGTGGGTCCCTGTAGACATCCTCAGCAAGGTAGGCGCAGGGACGGTCGGGATGTTCCCTCAAAATCGTCCTCGCGCATGAAGGCCCCTTGCCC
>DXMX01000001.1:104372-112428 GCA_019413955.1 Collinsella sp. | reverse complement strand
CGATGAGCATGTGCTGACCGGTGCCGTTGCCGCCATCGCCGCCGCCGGATACACCACGAGCGAGGTCCCACCCACAATGAGGGCATCGGCCGCGGCGATGGCGGCAACGGCACCGGTCAGCACATGCTCATCGAGCGGCTCCTCGTAGAGCACCACATCGGGCTTGATGCGCCCGCCGCACGCAGGACACACAGGCACGCCCGCGGCGTCCTCGTGCTCGCGCGAGCAAATCCACTCGGCGCTATAGACCGCGCCGCACGACTGGCAAATGTTGCGATGGACCGATCCGTGCAGCTCGAACACGCGCTGCGAGCCGGCCGCCTGGTGCAGACCGTCGATATTTTGCGTCACCACGGCGTCGAGCTTGCCGGCGCGCTCCAGCTCGGCCAGCTTGGTGTGGCAGCGATTGGGCTTGGCGCCAAGCGCGATCATCTTGGTGCGGTAGAAGTCGAAGAACTCGGCCGGATGCGCCTCGTAAAAGCTATGCGACAGCATGGTCTCGGGCGGATAGGCAAACTGCTGGTGATACAGGCCGTCCACGCTGCGGAAATCGGGGATGCCACTTGCCGTGGAAACACCAGCGCCGCCAAAGAAGACCACGCGCTTGTGGGTGTCAAACAGATCCGCCAGCGCGGCGGAGGCCTGCCTGGGGTCCGATATTGCCTGCGTCATATGAGTCCTCCGTCCTTGTTAGTCGGGCAGCGTTGAGCGACGTCCCAGCATGCGGCCTTTAAGTCAGCATGCGCGGATCCCACCCCGCCCCTGTTGCGCTAATCTTAAGCCTGCCAACCCCGTCGAAAGGACACCATGCCTCAGACTTACACTTTCGCCTCGTGGAACGTCAACGGCCTGCGCGCCGTGCTCAAAAAGGATCCGAGCTTTATCCAGATCGCGCAAGAACTCGACGTCGATATCCTGGCACTGCAAGAGACCAAGCTGCAGGAGGGCCAGGTCGATATTGACCTGCCCGGCTATCACCAAACCTGGAGCTACGCCGAGCGTAAAGGCTATTCGGGCACCGCGGTCTTTAGCCGCCAGGAGCCGCTGCGCGTACTGCGCGCCGATGCGCTGCTGCCCTACGCCGGCGGAGGCGAGGCGGCCGTGCTCGTCGCCCAAGCCGCAACCGAGGGCCGCGTCTGCGCGCTCGAGTTCGACAAATTCTGGTTTGTGGATGTCTACACGCCCAACGCACAAAATGAGCTCGCGCGCATCGACGTGCGTATGGCCTGGGACGATGCCTACCGCGGCTTTTTGAACGCGCTCGAGCGCGAGACCGGCAAACCCGTCGTAACCTGCGGCGACTTTAACGTGGCGCATGAGGAGATCGACCTTAAGAACCCCAAGTCCAACCGCGGCAACGCAGGCTTTTCGGACGAGGAACGCGGCAAGTTTACCGAGCTGCTCAACGCCGGCTTTACCGATACCTGGCGCGCGGCAAACCCCGACGTCGAGGGCGTCTACAGCTGGTGGAGCTATCGCTTTAATGCCCGCAAGAACAACGCCGGCTGGCGCATCGATTACTTTCTGGTAAGCGATTCGATCGCCGCCAACGTTCGCGACACCGGCATCCGCGGCGACATCTTTGGCAGCGACCACTGCCCCGTCACCCTCACGCTAGAGCTCTAGCCCCAAGTAATTCCTCTAGGGGACAGAGGAAAACAGATCATGTGACCCCTCTCCCCCTATAAGGTGCGGTGGAATAGTTCCTGTTTGGGCAGCAAATAGCCAAAAACGAGAACCATTCCACCGCAAGTTCGTGAGGGAACGCGAAATGCCTTACAGCCCGTATTTCACGACGACACGGTTAATGCGACGGCACCAAGGCTTGTACAAGGCAGCCAAGAACACGCAGGTCGCGAGGCCGTGTGTGATATCGAACGGCACTGCCGTGGCAAGACGTGCCATGGCACCCGCCCACGTGAGCGGTTGAACAAAACCGATAATGTCGTAGGCGTTGATCACAACGCCGTACAGCAAACCCGAAGCAAAGCCGTAGGTCAGCAGCGCCGGCATACGCACGGTGCCATCGGCGCGATCAAAAGCGCCGGCATGCGCCAGCGCACCGCCAACGTATCCCACGAGCCCCCAGGCATACATCTGCCACGGCGTCCACATGCCCTGCCCAAAAAAGAAATTGCTGGTCAGCGCCGCCAACGCACCGACCATAAAACCATTGCGGCGACCAAGCGTCGCCCCCGCGATAATGGCGATGGCACTCACGGGTTTAAAGTCGGGAATGGGGCCAAACAAGATGCGCCCCGCCGCGGCCAATGCTGCCAGAACCAGCGTGGGCATAATCTGGCGCAAACCCGGACGAGATGCCTCGTAACCCGCAAAGAACAGCGCGAGCACCAGCGCCACCACAACCAGCATGGCCAATGCTGCCTGCTCAACACCCGACAGCAACGCGGCAGCCATCACCGCCGGCACCGCCAACAACAGCGGGACCTCCAGTTTTGCAAGCAAGCGCGCGACGCGATAATCCGTCATCCCATCACGCCCTATAAAACACGTTATCGGCAAAGAAGTCGGCCGGCGGCTCCATGCAGGCAATCTCGCCGTCAAACATCATGACGACGTCGTCGGCTACCTGCTCGGCAAAGTCCAAATCGTGCGTAGCCATGATGACGGTGCCGCCAGCCTTCGCATGGTCACGCAGGGCGCGGGCGATGATGCGGCGGCTGAACAGGTCTAGACCCTTGGTGGGCTCATCGAGCAATAGCAGTTCGGGGCCGATTAGCAGCAGTTTTGCCAATGCAAGCAGTTGACGCTGCCCGCCCGAAAGATCGTACGGATGGCGTCCATCCAGACCCGACAACCCCAAGCTCGCCGCACGCTCCCGCGCCAAGTTCTCGTCATATCCGCAGGTCGAGGCCCATTCCATCAGCTCATCGCGAACCGTCTCGGCAACCAGCAATGCTTTGGGATTCTGAGGCAGCAGCGCCGCCGAGGCCGCTCCGCGCACCATGCGGCCGCGCTGCAGCTTGGCGGTCTTCGCCAGCACCGAGAGCATCGTCGACTTGCCGCAGCCGTTACCGCCAACAACCGCATGCACCGCACCGGCCGAAAACGACGCATCGAGCCCACGCAACACCCAGCCGGACGCTCGATCGTAGCGAAACCAGCCTTCCGACAGGGTGGTAGCCGACCCGCCGTGCATTTTTTGGAGTATTCTGCTTCCATCCGTGCGCGAGAAGGCTTCCGAGCCGTTCTCGAGCGACGTTTGCGCCACAAATTCGGACGATTTGTCCAATTCCGAACTTTTTTTCGCGCTCGATACGTCCCCGGGCGGCTCCAGAGAACCCAAATTGTCCTCACGCCTGCTGAATACTCCGTTTTTTGCACATCGGATGGCACCCCACCCCAACATGTCATCGGAAAACAGCGATTCTCGGCGTCCCAAAGAAGACATATCCGCCACCTCGCGCACGCGACCGCCCTCAATCCGGTACGTACACGTCGCATACTCGAGCATCGGCCGCGGCTGATGCGTCGCCACAACAACCGTGCAGCCCAGCTCGCGATTCACACGAAACAGCGCGTGCAGGAAATTCTTCTCCGCAACCGGATCAAGCTGAGACGTGGGCTCGTCGAGCAGCAGCACGCGCGGGCGCAACGCCAGAACGGCCGCCAACGACAGCAACTGTTTGCGACCACCCGAAAGCGTGTCAGTATCGCGGTGAAGCCAATCTTCCAGCCCAAAGAAATAGCTGGTCTCAGCTACGCGACGGCGCATCTCATCACGTGCTAGCCCCAAGTTTTCCAGGCCAAACGCCATCTCGTGCCACACGGTTTCGCACACGATCTGGTTCTCGGGATCCTGGAACACATAGCCCACGCGCTCCGCCGATGCCCGCACATCCATGTCGGCGACGGGCTCGCCCAGCACGCGCAGCTCGCCGGAGCGCGTACCCGCCGGCGCGATCTCGGGCTTGAGCAGCGACAGCAGCGTCGACTTGCCCGAACCGGTACCGCCAACAAGCAGTGCAAACGCACCTTGGGAAACACGCCAATCAAGCCCCTCGAGCACCGGTGCCTCGGCCCCGGGATAGGCAAAACTAAGGCCTCGCACCTCAATCGCCGGCGCGGCCGAGCCATATGCCACACCCGCCGCCGAGCTCCTATCCAACCGAGCCATCAGCCAAACCTCTTCTCATCGATCGCATGCAACACACAGGGCAGCACCATCCAGGCAGCGTACACGGCATAGCCCAGCCACGGCGCGGGCACCGAAAGCTGCGGGTAAAACGAATACTGCGTTGTCGCGGTCCATGCCACCGCCACCGCGGCGGCACTAAACACCGCAAGTCCAACCAGCGCGGCAGCGTCGCCGCGCCCTAGCCGATACCGCGCGTACGTCGTGCGACGCGTCGCGGCGCCCCACCCGCGCGAGCGCATGGCATCCGCGCGCTCAAGCGAATCTTCCATGCCCCAGCCCATCAGTACGCTCGATGCCCGCAGGCGCGATCGCACGGGATCGGTGGGCGCACGCCCCGGCACATCGATCGCGTCCTGTACCGCCAGCACCGTGCGGCCGCGGCGCAAAAACTGTGGGATAAGCCGCATGCACATCGAAATCATGAGCGCGATCACCGGCGCAGCGTTGCCCAACAGCGCGAGCACCTTGTCGTATTCGAGCATCGACGCCGCGGCCTCAAACCACAGCACGCTCGCCACAAACAGCCCGCCCATGCACAGGCCGTAAACCATGCTCTCTAGATACACCGCACGCATGCCAATACGAAACAGCTCCGTCGAACCCGAAGCGCTAAACAGTGGATTGACCAGCGCGATAATCAAAATCACCGGCAGCTGCCAGCGAAGTGCGCCCAGCGTGCGGGCAGCCCCACGCATCGCAAATCCATACGCCAGCCCGCCCGCAAGCGACAGCGCGATCAGCACCGGTTGCATCGAGAACATGGTGAGCCCCAGCGTCAGCACTATATAGAGTGCCGGCACCGCCGGATGCGACATCGAGAATGCCGCGACGGGCTCGCCGCCAAACTCCTCTCGCATGATATCCATGGGCACCCCCATCCCCTCGCTCAAACGACAGCTCCGCAATACCGCCAACGCCGCCCGCGAGCGGCGCAAACGCCGCACCGCCGGCCCAAGCCTCAGCTGCCGCGCATCAATCGTTACGCGCTCATCATATGCCTGCGGTATCATATTGCGCCGTGTATCGTTTCCAAACACACGTCTCTATAACGTAACAGGAGATCACATGGACGCAACCGCAATTATCCTCGCTGCCGGCGAGGGCACCCGCATGAAGTCGAACCACTGCAAGGTTTCGCACAAGATCCTGGGCAAGCCCATGGTTCAGTGGATCGTCGACGCCACCATCAAGGCCGGCTGCAGCCGCGTCGTGGTCGTCATCGGCAGCCACGCCGACGAGATGCGTGCCCTCATCGATGGCGCCTACGCCAACAGCGCCACCAAGGTCGAGTGCGTCGAGCAGACCGAGCGCCTGGGCACCGGCCACGCCGTCAAGGTCGCGCTCGAGGCCTGCGGCATCACGCAAGGCCCCGTCGTCGTGCTCAACGGCGACCTGCCGCTCATCACCGCCGACACCGTCGCCAAGTTCGCACAGACCGTCGCCACCGGCGAGCTCGCCTGCACCGTCATGACCATGACCCCGCCCGATCCTTTTGGCTACGGCCGCATCAAACTGGGCGCCGATGGTCAGATCGAGCGCATCATCGAGCAGAAGGACTGCACGCCCGAGCAGGCCGCCGAGCTACTCGAGTGCAACGCCGGCTGCTACGCCTTCGACGGCGCGCAGCTCGCCGCCCACATTAACGAGATCGGCAACGACAACGCGCAGTCCGAGTACTACCTGCCCGACATGCTCGAAATCCTCAAGGGTCACGGCCAGGCAGTCTCCATCTTCCACTGCGACGACTACCGCGACGGTCTGGGCGTCAACAGCCGCATCCAGCTCGCACAGCTCACCGCCATCGCGCGCGACCGCATCAACGAGCACTGGATGGCCGAGGGCGTCACGTTCATCGACCCCACGCAGGCTTGGATCGGCCCCGACGCCACCATCGGCCGCGACACCGTCGTGTGGCCGCAGACGCACCTGATCGGCCACGTCACCGTGGGCGAGGAGTGCCAGCTCGGCCCCAACAGCCGCCTCACCGACACCACCGTCGGCAGCGGATGCATCATCGATGAAACCATCGCCATCGAGGCCGTCATCGAGAACGGCGTCGACTGCGGCCCGCGCGCCTACCTGCGCCCGGGCACCCACATGCTCGACGGATCCAAGGCCGGCACGCACGTGGAGATCAAGAAGTCCACGATCGGCGAGGGCTCCAAAGTTCCGCACCTGTCCTACATCGGCGACACCACCATGGGCTCCGGCGTCAACGTGGGCGCGGGCTCCATCACCTGCAACTACGACGGCGTCCACAAGCACAAGACCGTCATCGGCAAGGATGCCTTCATCGGTTCCGACACCATGATGGTCGCGCCCGCCCAGATTGGCGACGGTGCACTCGTGGCCGCCGGCTCCGTCATCACCGAGCCGGTCCCGGCCGACGCACTCGGTCTGGGCCGCGCCCGCCAGGTAAATATTGAGGGCTGGGCCGCCGATTATCGCCGCCGTCTGCACGAGGACGACGAGGTATAACGTTTTATCAAGCACAAAAGGAGCTGTTCCATGGGGACGGCTCCTTTTTTCTATCGTGACCTGCGCAACCGGATGAGTGGTCGGTTCGTGTCCGTTGACGGTAAAGACGTTATCAGGACCCGATAAACCCCGCCGCGCGGTTACAATGCAACAAGGCATCTATATGGCATTCGATATAAAGGAGAAGGGTAATGCCGATTAATGATCCCGAGAAGTCGGAGAATATGCGCAAGTCCATCCGCGTGTATTCCGGTTCCTCCAACCGTCCCCTCGCTCAGAAGATCGCTGAGTACCTTGGGGTCGAGCTTTCGGGCCTTACGCTAAAGCAGTTCGCCAATGGTGAGATTTACGCCCGCTACGACGAGACTGTCCGCGGCGCCGACGTCTTCCTGATTCAGTCCGTGGCCGGCGGCAACGTCAACGACATGCTCATGGAGCTGCTCATCGCCACCGACGCTGCCAAGCGTGCATCCGCCCGCTCCATCACCGCCGTTATCACCCACTACGGCTATGCCCGCCAGGACCGCAAGGCCGGCCCGCGCGAGCCCATCACCGCCCGCCTCGTCGCCAACCTGCTCGAGCGCGCCGGCGTCGACCGCATCATCACCCTCGACCTGCACCAGGGTCAGATCCAGGGCTTCTTTGATATCCCGGTCAACCACCTATCCGCACTGCCGCTGTTTGGCCAGTACTACAACGCCATGAACTTCGACACCGACAACCTGGTTGTCGTCTCCCCCGACGTGGGTCGTGCCAAGGCCGCCAAGAAGCTGTCCGACATGCTCGGCTGCGACCTGGCCATCGCCCACAAGGGCCGTCCGCGCCACAACGCCGCCGAGGTCATGGGCATCATCGGTGACATCAAGGGCAAGACCTGCGTCATCAATGACGACATGATCGACACCGCTGGCACCCTGTGCGCCAACGTCAAGGAGCTCAAGGCTATGGGCGCTGGCGACATCTACGTCTGCGCCACCCACGGCATCTTCTCCGGTCCGGCCATCGAGCGCCTGAACGACGCCCCCATCGTCGAGTGCGTCGTCACCGACGCCATTCCCGTCGAGGTCGGCGGCAAGATCAAGACCATCTCGGTCGCCGAGGAGTTCGCTCAGGCCATCTCCGCCGTTTACCACGAGGAGCCCGTCTCCACGCTCGTCGGCGGCGACTTCGCGTTGTAGTCGCTTGACCCTCGCATCTCACCGGAAGCCCGGTAGGCCTGCGGGGTTATCACGCCGACGTCCTCGCCGCTTCGCGGCTGCGGGATGTCGGCTTAGATAACCCCTCCCGGCCTACCGGGCTTCCTGCTGTCTCGGGGCAGCTGTTTTCTGAAATGACTTTGCCGTACCCTTTCCTCGCCTTCGGCGGGCGTGGTAGCCTTTGTCGTTGATTGAACTATTTGTTTAACGGAAGGATAAATAT
>DXMX01000001.1:30843-104362 GCA_019413955.1 Collinsella sp. | reverse complement strand
CAGCTGCACAGCCGCTTAAGATTCGCATGGTTGCCGGACTTGGCAACCCTGGCGAGGAATATGCCGAAACCCGCCACAACGCTGGCTTTAAGGCAATCGACGAGCTGGCCCGTCAGGCCGGTGTCACGTACTGGAAAAACCAGGCCGGCGCCGAGGTCGCACTCATCAACATCAACGATCCCGAGGAAGAGGGTGGCAAGCGCCAGATCGTGCTGGTCAAGCCGCAGTCGTATATGAATACCTCGGGTGGCCCCATCTCCAAGCTCTGCCGCGAGTACAAGATCAAGGCCGAGGAGCTACTCGTGATTCACGACGAGCTCGACATCCCCGCCGGTGACGTGCGCGTCAAGGTGGGCGGTGGCCACGCCGGGCACAACGGCCTGCGCTCCATCATCGACAAGATGGGCAGCCGCGACTTTAGCCGTATCCGCACCGGCATCGGCAACCCTCCCGGCAAGATGGCCGTGGCAGACTATGTGCTCAAACAGCTGCGCGCCCGCGAGGCCGATGACTTCCAGGACACCTGCGCCCGCGCCGCCGACGCCGCGGGTCTCGCCATCGTGCACGGCGTGATCTATGCCCGCGACCACGTCAACGGCGCCGCCTCCGCCAACGGCAAGCACTAAAACCTATCATTTAGGGATGTTTATTTTGGCAGGTTTTATCTGCGGAAACGCCCCAGTTGCGGCATCACGATAAACCGCGCGCCGCCATACACGCATAGCACCCCAAAGGGGGCCGGCCTCATCACAACCCGAGGCCGGCCCCCTTTGCCGTTTTGCCTGATAAAACCGACCAAAATAAACCTGTCCCTTTTTGGTAGGTCGAACCGGATAAACCCTTTTCCCACCTGCCGAAGATACACGTAAGCGACATGCCCATGAGGGTATAATTTGTACCGTATGTCTGCACAACGCCTGTGCGCGTACGGTTTTATTCGGGCTGCCGTCCATTTCCGTGGAGGCACGGTTCGGCCGCCCTAACAAGAGAGGGGTTCTATGTATAAGATCCTGGAGAAGACGCAGTTCTCGGAGAAGGTGTTCAAGTTCCGCATCGAGGCGCCCGCAATCGCCAAGCATGCGCACGCTGGACAGTTCCTCATGGTTCGCGCCAACGAGACGGGCGAGCGCGTCCCGTTTACCCTGGCCGGCTGGAACGGTGACGAGGGCTGGGTCGAGTTCATCTTCATGGTGATCGGCAAGACCACCGAGATGCTGTCCACCTACGAGGCCGGCGAGTCGCTGCGCGACGTCGTGGGCCCGCTGGGCGTTCCCACCGAGATGGCCGAGGGCCCCTGCGCCGTCATTGGCGGCGGCGTCGGCCTGGCAATTGCCTTCCCGGTCGCCAAGCACCTGGTCGAGACCGGTCACGAGGTGCACGCCATCATGGGCGCCCGCACCAAGGACCTCCTGCTCATGGAGGACCAGTTCCGCGAGCTGCTCGACGAGGACCACATCCACATCACCACTGACGACGGCTCCTACGGCGAGCAGGGCGTTGTCACCGCTCCGCTGGAGCGCCTGCTGCAGGACAAGGCCGTGAGCCAGGTCTTCTGCGTCGGCCCCGTTCCGATGATGAAGTTCTCGACCCTCACCGCCCAGAAGTACGACACCCCCATCACCGCGTCGCTCAACCCCATCATGGTTGACGGCACCGGCATGTGCGGCTGCTGCCGCGTCGAGGTGGGCGGCGTGACCAAGTTCGCTTGCGTCGACGGCCCCGACTTCGATGCCACCCTGGTCGACTGGGATGACCTTCGTGCCCGCCAGGCCGCTTACCGTTCCGAAGAGGGCGCGTCCCTCAAGGCCTATGAGGAAAAGAGCTGCGCATGCCACTAGTTAACGGTCGTTTCGTTGCCGATATGAAGTCGCCCCGCACCCCCGATAACGAGGAGCCGGCTGCCGAGCGCGCCTGCGACTTCCGCCCCGTCGACAAGGGCTTCACCGAGGAGATGGCGCTGGCCGAGGCCGAGCGCTGCCTCAACTGCAAGAAGCCGTTCTGTGTTGAGGGCTGCCCCGTCAACATCAACATCCCCCGCTTTATCGAGCAGATCCGCGCGAAGGACTTCGGCGGCGCCCTCGATACCATCCGCGAGGACTCCATGCTTCCCGCCATCTGCGGTCGCGTCTGCCCGCAGGAGAACCAGTGCGAGGGCAAGTGCATCCGTGGCAAGAAGTCCGAGCCCGTGGCCATCGGTCAGCTCGAGCGCTTCCTGGGTGACCGCCCCGAGCTCGCCTCCACGCCCAAGATGGCCCCCAAGAACGGCAAGAAGGTCGCCGTCGTCGGCTCCGGCCCGTCCGGCATCACCTGCGCTGGCGAGCTCGCCCGCAACGGCTTTGACGTCACCGTCTTTGAGGCCTTCTTCACCGGCGGCGGCGTGCTGGTCTACGGCATCCCCGAGTTCCGTCTGCCCAAGGCAGTCGTCAAGCGCGAGATTGACGGCCTGGAGGACATGGGCGTCAAGTTTGAGTACAACTCCGTCGTGGGCAACATGGCCACGGCCGAGGAGCTGTTCGAGCAGGGCTTCGACGCCATCTACGTGGCGACCGGCGCTGGCCTGCCCAAGTTCCTCAACGTTCCCGGCGAGAACCTGCCCAACGTCTTCTTCGCAAACGAGTACCTCACCCGCGTGAACCTGATGAAGGCCAACAAGTTCCCCGAGTACGACACCCCCACCAAGCACGGCAAGAACGTCGTCGTCTTTGGTGGCGGCAACGTGGCTATGGACGCCGTCCGTACCGCCAAGCGCCTGGGCGCCGAGCACGCCATCATCGCCTACCGTCGTACCGAGGACGAGATGCCCTGCCGTCGCGCCGAGCTGCACCATGCTAAGGCCGAGGGCGTCGAGGTTCTGCCGCTCGTCTCCCCGCTCGAGTTTGTCGCTGGCGAGGACGGCTCAGTGTGCGCCGTCAAGGTCCAGAAGATGGAGCTCGGCGAGCCCGACGAGTCCGGCCGCCGTCGCCCGGTGCCCATCGAGGGCGCCATCGAGGAGATCCCCTGCGACGTCGCGATCTCGGCTATCGGCACTAACGCCAACCCCTTCGCTGCCAAGATCGGAGGCAAGATGGAGCTCAACAAGTGGGGCTACATCGTCGCCGACGAGGAGACCGGCCAGACCACCGATCCCCGCATCTGGGCCGGCGGCGACATCGTCACCGGTGCCGCTACGGTCATTCTGGCGATGGGCGCCGGCAAGAAGGCCGCTGCCTCCATCACCAAGAGCCTGCTGGGTGAGTAATCACCTGCAGCGCTAGCCACCAAACGGCAAAGTCCCCGTCGAGCACACGCCCGGCGGGGACTTTTTCTATGCCGGCCGCCCCAGACCACCACAAAGGGGACAGGCACCTTTGCGGTGGTCGGGGGCCTGACCGGCTAGTTTGTCTCGATCTGTAACACCTGGAGCCCGTTGAGCCTTGTAGTTGTTACAGATCGAGATATTGCGCCAGCCGCCCCCGCTTTGTCTCGATCTGTAACAGTTAGAGGCCAAATATCCCGCTTGGTGTTACAAATCGAGACATTAGGCTGACGGCTGGACCGTTCATCTCAATCTGTAACACCTAGAGCCATTTTTACTGGCCTGGTGTTACAGATTGAGATTTTGCGAAAGCCGAGGATGGGCGCCGTCGCCAAAACCTAGCGCTTGCGACGCTTGGTTGCAGCAATGCCGGCCACGGCTACGGTTGCGCCGGCGATGCCCAGAGCGGCGACCGTCATCGCGGTGGCGTCACCCGTGCTGGCGAGCTCCGTGCCGCCGGACTTCTTACCGTTCTTGCCCTTACCCTTGGACTTGTCCGTCGTCACTGTGGCCGTCGTCGAAGTCGAACCACCCGCAGGAGCCCCGGTACCGCCAGAGCCATCCGCACCGCCACCCTGCTCGCCGCCGCCAGGCGTCGGCTTGGGTTCCGGCTTGGGCTCGGGCTCCGGCCCGGGCTCCGGCTCGGGATCGGGCGTCGCCTCATCGGTCACCGTAATCGTAATGTTCAAGCGCTCCGAATACTCGCTATACGACATGCCGGGACGCTGCGCCGCAATGCGCACATACATATTGCTATCGAGCGCAATAGGCTCGGTGTACTTTACGCGGCCTTCGTCACGGCAGGGACACGTGTCGTTGGTGGTGTACCAAATCGTCGTGCCGTCCTCGGCCGAAAGCTCCAGCTTCGTACCCTTGGGCACCGTAATGTAGTTCTCCTTGGGCGACCATGCACCAAACGTCGTCGCACCAATCGTCGCCACCGGTCGCGCCGGTCGCACTGCCTCGGCAGACACGCGAACGTCAACTTGCTTGGATAGCACCGTGCCGTCCACCGCCGCCGTCAACGTCGTCAAACCGGGCAGAGCACCATGCAACGCAAACGTCGCCGCGCCGTCCTCGCCCGTCACGGCCTGGGTGGCATCGACAGAGCAGATAGCCGAGGACTCCAGCCCAACACTAACCTTGGCGCCCGCAAACGGCTTGCCCGCCTTATCGGTCACGTGCGCCACCAGCTCAAAGTCACTGCCCTCAAGCATGGTCACGGCCTGCTCCACGTTGAGCTTGAGCTTGTCGGCACGAACGCCCACGACAAGCTCGCCACTTGTCCAGCGCGCCATGGCCGTACCGGCGTAGTTGCGAGCACCGTCGAGCTCAAACGCCACCGTCGAGCCCGCCTCACGCGCATCGGCATAGCGAATACGCAGCACGCGCGACAGCGGCTTGCCATTGGGATCGTCCTGCTTGTCGAGCCACGTATACGTCACGTCACCCAAGCCCTGCGCGCACAATGCGACCAGGGCATCGTCGCTCGCATCCATATACTGCGCAAACTCAACCTCGACGCAATCGGTATAGGCATGGGCCGAAGCCACCTCGGGCGCCGCCGTCGACACCAAACCAATGTTCACCTCAGTCTGAATCGGCGGCACGCGCAGCCAAGCCGAACGCGCCTCCTCATACCCGTCCTTGGTCACGCGCACCTGATACCAGCCGGTCGGCGTATTCCAGTTGTACGCACCGTCCGCACCCGTTGCAAGTGGATTGTCCTGTTCATACTCCTCGGCATCCCAGCGCACGGCATTGGTACCGGCCGCATCGTCGGCGCTCCACAGCTCAACCGTCGCGCCTTCAACCGTATTGGGCAGCAGGCCCTCGTACACCACGCCCGCAGGGTCGGGTGCCGCCTTGGCAGCCACGTTGCGATAACGCGCCTCGAAGATCGACTGCATCTTCTCGTCCGAAATCAAGCCGTCCTTGTTGGCGTTATAGACCTCGGCATCGGTCAGCTCGCCCCAGTTGACCGTAATACGATTCTGGCATGCGCGCTCCACCTGCTCGCAGGCAACATCGTAGGCGCATTCGGCATTGGTCAGCTTAATCGCGCGCTCCGAACCTACGCTGGTCGAAGCCGCGTCATAGGCAGCGCCCACCACGGTACCCGCCGAACCGGCCGTCAGCACGCCGGCGATTGTCATAATGGAGCCCACCGCCACATCGGTGCTGTCGTGGCAGAGCTGGCGATACAGCAGATCCTCAAACGCACGCGCCTTCTCCATGGCGTCACGCAGCGCGTAAATGCACTTCCAGTCGTCCTCGGTCTTCTCGGGCTTGGCAAGCAAGCGCGTATGCTGAAGCTCATAGCCCTCGCGCTCGCCCTTCACCTTCTGCATACGGACGTTCACGTTCTCCCAGTTCTTGCTGGCATCGTTCACGCCGTAAATGCCGGTAAAGATGCCGATGCCCTGGGTCGCCGCGGGAAACGCCTGGCCGGCCGCCTTCCACGCATCGGTCTTAAAGACCTGTCCGAACATCTCGCACTCGATCTTATAGCTCTTGAGCGAACGGATCGTGCGGATGAGCTTCATATGGGCGCTCACGTCGCCGTTGCGCTTCCAGGCCATGAGCCATCCGCGAATCGTAGAGTTATTGAGGCTGTGGACTACGTTCCAGTTATCGTACAGGTTGTCCAGAATGTCGCACTGCATGGCGATCGAGTTAAACAGAAGCGCCTGGTTCTTGTTGTTATTGGAGTTCTCGATAAATTCCGACTCGATATAGGCCGTCTGCTCGCCATCGGGCGCGGCGACTTTAAAGCCCTTGACGGTATCGTCGTCAGCCGCCTTGTAGCTCAGCGAGCTGCCGAGCGCCTGGCCCAAATCGTTAAACCCGCTCGTCGACTGGCCGCTGTACTCGCTGGCCTTAATGCCCGCACACTTGTTGAGCGCCGCAGCGGTTGCGTCATTCCAGCTTCCGTATTGGTTGAGCTGGCCGATACCCATCGACTGGCCCACCAGATCCTCGGCCTGCTGGGCAATAAACTCCGCTCGCGATGCATGGTCAACAAGCTCCTTGAGCGCCGCCGCGTCCGCCGCGTCCGCGCCCTGGGCCGCTGCAAGTTCCTGGTACCAATCCTCGCTGGTACCATAAGCATCCTCAAAGATCATCTTGTCCACGTTGACGCCATAGCTGTCGCCCTGCTTGGTCAGCAGCGCCGACGAGCCGCCAACCGCAGCCTTGAGCTCGGCGGCAAACTGCGCCGCCTCGTCGTTGCCAGCATCATCACCCTCGCCGTCGCTGGCGGCAGGGGCGCGACGAGCCTTACGAGCGGTGCCGCCCTCGTCCTTACCGTCCTCATCCTCCTCGGCGAACGCATCGGCGACCATCTGGTCAATCGCGTCGTTAAAGGCCTCGTCGACATCGTTAAACGAGTTATCCATCATATACTCGTGCCACTGCTGCACGGCATTCGAGAACTCCTGCTGGCGCTCCTCGGCCGCGGCGGAATGCTTTTTGGCCGAAGCGTTGGCGTCAAAACTCAGCATGGTCATAAGCTGAGCATTGGAGATGCGGTAGGTCTGCGGCATAAAGATCTGCTCAAAGTTGCCGCAGTTCACATAGGTCGAGTCATTCGCTTTGTTAAACTCGTCGAGCAGCTTGAGATACCCCTCGTCCACATACTCCGCCACATAGCGCACACGGGTGCCCTCGCGCGACTTTTGAGTCAGAGGAATCGTCACCGTCTTGCCATCCACGCAGTCCACGTACAGGTCGAGCGTGTCGGCGGCCTCTTCGTTTCCCACCTCGAGCGTGATGTCAAAGGTCCAGTAGGCGTTCTTCTTTTGTGGCAGATGATGGAAGGTCCACAGGCTCTTGCCGGTGTCCTTGCCGTCCTTGACCAGGTTTTGCGTACCGCCACGATACGTCACATCAAAGTTCCAGACCGAAGCGCCCGGAACATAGCGCACATAATTGCGAGCCGTCACCTCTGCGGCAGCGGCGGCGACGTCGGTCGAGCCCACGCGCGCCTCGAGCATCACGCGCTCGGCGGCAAGCGTATCCTGCGGCAGGTCGTATTCAATCTTGGCACGGCCGAGTTTATTGGTCTTGCCGGTGTACTTTGCGGCCGAGGCGCCCGTGCCCACGGCAAGCTGCACGCTTTTGCCGGGCGCTGCGTATACGTAGGCCACATTGCCCAGCAGGCTGTGAACGTCGGTGCTGTCGACCTCGATGCGCGATCCGTTAACCTCGAGTGTGGTGCTTCCCAGCGGCAATGTCACCTCGCCCAGCGTAATAAGCGGCGAGATGGCATAGATGCCCGCGGCCTTAGGCTTAAAGCGCACAAACACATCGGCGCCCGCACTCTTCTTCATATCGAGAACGAGGTTGTCGCCCTCCCAAGTTGTGCCAGCCCACATGGCATCGGAGCTGGCGCCGGCTTCGCGAGCGCCTGCGGACACATCCTCGACGGCATCCTTGGCCAGCGGAATCTCAATCTTGGCAGCCTGGCTGTCCTTGAGCTCGTAATGAATGCGCAGCTCGGTCTCCACGCCAACGACCGCGGACGAATCAGCGATAACCGAGCCCGCCGTCAGCCCACGCTCGGCACGATACGTCTCCACGTCAAACGTGGGGACGTCGAGCGTCACGTCGAGCTGTTTGCCGTCCTCGATCTTCACCTGCTTTTGCGCGATATGCTTACCCACGGTCAGCCCTAGGCGGCTAAACGTGGAATAGCTCGCCGCTTGGATGTCGTAGCTCGTCTTGTTAAAGGCGACGATGGTGTACGAACCGGCCTTAAGGCGCGGCGTCTCGGCCTTCATGATAGGCGTGGTGCCATCGTCTTCGTAACCCATCAAATAGGTTACACCGTCGGCAACGAGCTTGCCGTCGGACGTACGGAACACCAGCACGCGGTTGGCTCCCTGGTAGTCGCCCTTGGTCGTGACCGTCGCCGTACCCCAGGGCTTCAAGTCGATATCAACCTTACCGGCCGAAGGTTTCACCGTCGCCGTCGCCCCACCCAGCTTGAGGCTGTCTTTGGGCTCGAGCGTTATCTCCAGATCCTGGTCCGCGTCGGCAATGGCCTGCGACACCACGAGTGCTGTGCCCTGGATACGGAAGTCGTTTTCTTTGTCACCCTTGGCAGGTTTGAGCGTCTTGCCGCCGCTCTTCACCGTCAGATCGATGTTATCGAGACTGTCGAGCTCAATCCGCTCAGTTTTATCCTGGCCCACAATCGGTTCAAGATATCCCACGTTGAGCTCAATCGCGCGCGAGGCCGGAATCTTGGTAAAGTCCTCCGCCTTAATCTCTCCGATATTCCATGTGCCCGTCATCTGGTCGCCCGGGCGCGCCAGCACCATGTCATAGTAACCGCTGAGCGAAATGCGCAGGGTGGTTGCTGTCTTGGAGAGAGCGTCCGCTGTAAAGCTGCCGTCATCGCCAACCGCCAGCGGCGTGGACTGCCCCGCCTGCACGAGTGTAGCCGTCGCGCTCTGGGGAAGTTTGCCCGTCACCTGGGCCGCCTCGCCCAGCCACTCAAACGTGTAGGCAGGCTTCGAGGAATCGACGGAGTCCTTGCGATCGGCCACGGCATCGGCAAGCTTTTTGACCATCGAGGGGTTGCCAGTCGAATCGGTCGCATAGGCATAGATGGTCTGGCCTTCACTAAAGGGAATCGCATACGTTACGCCATCGATTGTCACGCGCTCATTATAGTCGCCCGAATAGCCCGCCTCACCAAACTGAAGATCGGGGTTCATCACGCGCAGGGCAACGGCATTATGGTTCGTCTCGTTTCCGTATCTCGTGTTCTCAAAAGCTCCCCACTCTATCATTTCCACGCTTTTGGGTAGCACAATCTCTTTGCCGGCAATCGCAGGATCAAGAGAGGCGAACGCGTGCGCTCCGATATATTTAACGCCGTCGCCAATCGTCACCGACGACACATGCGAGCACCCGTCAAAGGCATTGCGCTCAATCCGCTCCACCGTGCCCGGCACATTGATCTGCGTAAAGGTGAGCACTGTTGTGTCCGAGACATAGAACTGTGGCACGCCGCAATAGGCGAATGCAAGATAGTCGATAGTTTTGACCGAAGGCGGCAGCGTTGCCACCACCTTGTCGTCAAGTTGTTCACATTCCTTAAAGGCCTGCTCGGGAATCGTGGTAAAGGCCGCGTTGTTGGGCCAGGTTACCGTTTGGAGCGTCTTGCTTTTGTAGAATGCATAGCTCTTGAGCTCCTCGACCGAATCGGGCAGTGCGATCTCTTTGATGCTGCTGCCGCCCAAGCCTCCAACCGAGCGGACATGCGAATTAGGGGCGAAGGTGATCGATGTGAGCGCAGCGCTTCCCATACCCGTAAGGCTTACGACATTTTTGTCGTCGATGGTCGAGGGCACCTCCAACGTGGTAATGCCCGCGTCGCCATACTCGATAGAAATTTCATTGGTGAGGCTATCGATCGAGAAGTAGTACTGCGCGGGGGTCTGCTCGCCGGCCACGTAGCCATCGTCGTATTCGCCCTTTACGCCCGTGGCGCCCTTCGAGGTTGCCCAGAGTTCAAGCTCCTCGTTCCAGGTTGCCTCGGCGCCGGAAGCCTCCTCTTGCTTCTGCTGCTCGGCGAGTTCCTTGCCCTCGACAAGATCGGTGGCAAGCGTACCCGCAGGTGTGCTCTCGGTCTGCCCGGCGCCCGTCAGGCCCGCCGCCGATGCAATCTCGGAGGCCGGGGGCGCAGGGGTGTCACCGGCATCGAGCGCTGTGGGGTCGGCGGCGCCGGCATCGGGCGCGGGGTCGGCGGAAGCAGAGTCTGACGTTTGGGCGTCAGCCGAATCGGCGGGAGCGTCGTCGGCTGCTTGGCCGTTATCCGTCTGCACAAAAGTGCCGTCGGTGGTGAGAGTCTCGGCAAACGCGTCCGCGGGCAGCGAACCCGTCACCATGGTGAGGGTCACAGCGGCAACGGTCAGGCAGCGGCAAAGCGCTCGAACAGTGGTCCACCTCATAGTCATTCCTTTCCTGCAAACCAAAAGTCATCCAGCGTAATCGTTGTCCAAAAACAAAGCGAACGGTAGGTTCATATATACGAACCTACCGTTCTACCTGCGCAAACCGCCACAAAAGGGACAGGCACCTTTGTGGTGGTTCTGGACTTGGCCGGCCAGTTTGTCTCGATCTGTAACAGTTAGAGGTCAAATTCCCCGCTTGGTGTTACAGATCGAGACATTAGATTGGCGGCCATTCGGTTCATCTCAATCTGTAACATCTAGAGCCGTTTTGGGCAGTTTGGTGTTACAGATTGAGATTTTGCTGAGGCCGAGGATAGGCGCCAGCACCAAAACCTAACGCTTGCGGCGCTTGGTCGCGGCGAGGCCGGCGGCGGCTACGGTTGCGCCGGCGATGCCTAGGGCGGCGACCGTCATCGCGGTGGTATCCCCCGTGGTAGCCAGGACAGCATCGCTCTTCTTGGCCTGCGTGGTTTTCTCAACCGTCTTGGTCGTAGCGGTTGTCGTAGCCGACTTGGCCGCGGGCTTAGTCTCAGGCTTAACCTCAGGCTGCGGTGTCGGCTTGGGATCCGGCGTAGGCTGCGGATCGGGAGTCGGCGTGGCCTCGGGCGTAAAGGTCAAATCGGTGTTGAGCCACAGGGTGTAGATCCAGCCGCTGTCCTCATCGGATACGCTATCCGCGACCTGGTAGCCGCACTCCTGGCCGTTGATCACCAGCTTGGTGTCGGGCGTAAAGTAGAAGCCGCGCGCGGACTTGAGGTAGATACCGTAGCGGTAGGTCACGCCGGGCTTAAAGACGTCGATGTGATTCGTGATGTTCTGATCCCAGAACTTCTGAGAGTTCACTTCGCTGCCGTCGCTACCCGTCCAGAACTCACACTGAGGAAGGGAGTTGGAACCCATCGGAACACTCGCCGTAAAGACCGGCTTATCGCCCGCCTTGAAGGTGGTCGTGGCGCCGTTGATCTCGATAACGTCGATGGCCCGCCATTCGTCGATCGGCTGCTCGCACAGCATATTGTCAGCGTTTGGCGCGAAGACGCCGTTGACGGTCTTGATGTGGTGCGTCCAATGGCCGTTGACGTACATCATGCAGTCATTGCCCACGGTATTGTCGCCCTTGAGCCTCAGCTCAACGGAGTACATGTAGAACTTGCCCTCTTCGAAGTGGTCAATCTTCTTCATGCCCGGCGTGTACTTTGCGGGGTCGGAATACCAGAAGGCAACGGGTACCGACTCCCCGGATTCCATATCGAGCTCCATCTCTTCCCAGCACTCGTAGGCGATCTCGTACTTGTCGGCATCGGCGGCAGGAATCGTCGCGGTCGCGCGCGGCGCCTCGCCGGGCGCGTAGTCGGTCTTCACGTCGTTGACGTTCAGGTTATGGAGGGCTTCGTTTTCCGATGCAACAAGCGTAATTTCGCTATTGATGACGTAGCGGAGGTAATAATCGTACCTGGTTTCGTTGACGATAGTCGAGCTGCCTTCATAGTCAGTTCCGGTATACTCCAGTGCCGAGCCAATATAGAGAGCCTCATTGCGCGTGAGTCGATACGAGCCGCCTGCCGCGCCACCCGTAAAGGTCAGCGTCAGCCTCATGTGATCGCCAACAGGCTCAAAGTGAGCCGTCACGTCGGCCATGGATGCATCCAGAACTTCGACAAGGGTGCCCGAAGCAGCATCGGCCCTGTAGCACTTAACCTCGACGACTTCGCTCTCAAGCGCTTCTGGAATGCCACCCTCAACATCGGGAAAATCATAGGTATACGACTGGCCCTTTTCGAGTGTGACATTGCTCGGAAGCGCGCAGTCCGTGTAGCGGGGAACCACGGTCGTATTGACCCTAACGCCGCTGCCGCCAACAACATCGGTCACACCGCAGGGCATGATGGCGTCATTCGCCGGCGTGGCGGCGTTGTCGCTGGGAGTATTTTGTTCAGCGGGTGCCGCATCGTTGGATTCATCGGTGGCGCCAGTCGGGGCCGTCTGCTGAGGCTCAGCGGTGGCTTGCGCCGCCGGAGCAGCATCGGTTGCAGGCGCGGTCGAAGCAGCTGGTGCGGTCGTTGCAGCCGTATCCTCCGCAACCGTCGGCGTCACCGGAGCCGCGGCAACCTCATCCGTCCCAGCGGCGGAATCGGCGCATTCCGTCGCCAGCGCCACGCTCGGCAGCAGAAGCTGGCCAACCATAAGCGCACACGCGCCGGCGCAAGCTATTTTGGCACCCACACAACGCCAGGTACCGTGAACCAGCAAGCAGGTGGACTCACGTTGAGTTTGCTTGTCAAAGTGACTTGCGTTCATAACGGCCTCCTTGGTCGTAGGGACATACCACCACAAAGGTGTCTGTCCCCTTTGTGGTGGTCCTGTACCACCAAGATGTGCCAAATGACTCCGTATGCCTAGGTTTGTAGATGTGAACCTAGGCCTCTACCTGCGGTTTAATTCAATATGATTTCGCCATCGCCACACTCGTCCCGGGAACGCTACAATCGAGGACACGATTATTCGTCCACCCAAAGGACCGTTCTTGAACCTGAGTAAGCCTAAAATCAACGCGCTTCTGGCACTTGCGCTCTTCACCTTCGCCTTCCTTGCCGCCGAGTTTCGCTTCGACGTCAACGTCGGGCTGCTCGCCGGTGCCGAACGCGTTGTAATCGCGCAGGGCTTTATTCTAGGTCGAGCGTGCTCGGCTTTATCGGATATGCGCCGTTGCTCGGGCTCGCACAGCGCAAAGGCCGGCCTCAGGCAGTCGTCAGCGCCGCCGTCCCCATCGCCATCTTGGGGTTGACTCAGATTCAGTCCCCCACGAACCCGCTTGCGCTCGAGATTCTGGGATGCCTCGCATTCCTCGGACTCGGCCTACTGGGCGGCGCGACGCACCATGCCTTCGCAACGACATTCCAAGACGATCCCAAGCTCGCCACCGGTGCGGGAGCAGCCTATGCCGCGGGCATCCTGATGCAGTTCGCCATCAACCTGCTCAATTGCGGCGGTATCGCAGAGCTCATCGTCCTTGGCGCAGCGACTATCGCCATCTCCGCCCTCAGTGTCGTTCCCCAAAAGGCTGCTGAGAGCTCCAGCCCCACCATCAATCCCCTTGTTGAGCCATCGCACGCCCTCGCCAAGCAGGCATGTTGGAGCATCGTGCTCGTCATGATTCTCGCCTGCCTGTTCTCTACTCTTGATAACGTGGTCACGTTCTCCAACGCCCACGGCACCATCGCCGTGCAGACCTGGCCGCGCCTCTTTTTGGCAGCGAGCGGCCTGGCCGCCGGCATCGTCTTTGATCTTGCCGAGCGTCGCTACATGGGACTTGTCATGCTCGGCATCGCCGTACTCTCGACCATTTCCATCCTGGCCGTGGAGGCCGGCGCTGATCCCAACCTGGGCCTTGTCGTCTTTTACCTGAGCTCGGGCTTTTTTGTCACGTTCTTTACCGCCACCTTTACACAGCTGGCACCGCGTATGCACGCGCCCGCTCTTTGGGCCGGCATGGGCCGTGCGGCCAATAACGTGTGTGCGTTCACCACGTCGGGCGTCTCGCTTGTGCTTGTGACCTCTGGCAACGTCGCCCTCATCATGATTGGCGCGGTCGTGCTTCTCGTCGCCGCCTGCGCAGCATTCGTTGCCGCGGGCCTATTCCGCCTGCCCCAAACCGAGCAGGAGCGCGAACATCAACAGCTTGCCGAGGAGGCGCTGGCAGCACCGAGTATCGAGGAGCAGCGTCAGGTCTTCATCACCGATCACGCTCTCACCCCGCGCGAAGTCGACGTGCTCATGGCTGTAACCCAAGACGAACGCCCGCTCAAGCAGATCGCCGAGGAGCTCGGCATCTCGATGCGTATGGTGCAGCGCCACCTGAGCTCTATCTACCAAAAGACCGACACGCAGACGCGCGCCGGTCTCACCAAGGCCTTTCCCTCGGCCTAAAACAAAACCCCCACAAAGGTGCCTGTCCCCTTTGTGGGGGTTTGGTCGGCTAGCCTTCGAGCTGGGCGACTTTGTAGCGGTAGGCAGCGGCGATAACGTCTTTGCAGCCTTCGCGGCCCAGCTTGGCGCGGTTGACGACGATGTCTTTACCGCTCGTCATCTTCCACTTGCCGGCGCTGTAGCGCTTGTAAAATGCCTCGCGTGCCTTCTGCTGCTGCTTGACCAGCTTGGCGCCCTTCTTTTTGTTGAGGCCACGCTTCTTGCGCACGATCTCGACGCGGTCCTCAAAAGGAGCGGTCACCAGCACGGCGATGTGGTTGGGATTGTTGCGCAGCAGATAATCGGACAGACGACCCTCGATAATGCAGCTCTCGGTCTCGCCCAGGTCCAAGATCACCTGGCTCATCTTTTGGAACAACTTGTCCGAGTACGAACGCGCATCGTAGCGGTCGGGCAGAAACGCCATGTTCTCCACGGCCAGGCGTTCGTCGTAAGCGGCCATCTTGTCGAGTGACTCGCCCGCGCGCAGCGACGCACGTACCAGCAGCTCGTTATCGTACAGCGGAATCCCCAACTCGTCGGCAAGCATGCGACCAATCTCGTGGCCCTCGGCGCCAAAGTCGCGCGCGATGGTAATGACCACAGGATTCTTCTTATTCTCCAGATCGCTCATCGCGATTCCTTTCTAACAAATGAGAAATAGGCGATTCCTGATTCCCATTTTGTCACTTACGACCGTCCCGGTTTCCCAAGTGCGGCAGATTGCCCCGAAAGAGGAGCGCCGCGTACTAAATGTACGCAAGCGACGATTGAGGGGCAAGGTGCCGTGCTTGGGGAAGCAGGACTATGCGGCCACAATACGGCGTTGATACGCCCTCACCAGCAGCGAGATACCAAAGTTGAGCACAAAGTACATCGCAAACACCAGGCCGTAGAGCATAAGCACCTGCGACAGGTCGATCGCATGGGCCATCACGACGTTTGCCGTGTACATGAGCTCGGCCACGTTAATACCCGAAAGATACGAGCTGTCCTTGATGACGGTCGTGCACTGGCTAAACAGCGCCGGAATGATCGTCTTAAACGTCTGCGGCAGAATGATGTAGCGCATGGTGGCAAAGAAGCCAAAACCCTGGCTCTGCGCTGCCTCAAACTGGCCGCGCGGAATCGAGTTGAGACCGCCGCGCACAATCTCGGCCATAACGGCGCTGGTAAACAGCGTAAAGGCGATGGTCGAAATCACAATGTCCAAACCCTGCACCGTAAAGTAGATAAACAGGATCCACAGCAGGTTCGGCGTGCAGCGGAACAGCTCGATATAGGCGCTCACCAAAATACGGAATGGGCGGGGCGCATAGCTCTTAACGAGCGCCAGCACCGTGCCAAACATGAGCGAGAAAAAGATCGACAGCGCCGAGATCTCGATCGTCTTAACAAAGCCGCCCCAAATGTAGAGCAGGTTGGTCGCGTTGAAGATTTCCATGCGCTAGGCCTCCTCTACGTTGTCGAGCCCCAGCTCGGCGAGGCTCACGCCGCGCGGACGCTCCTTGGAGCGGCGCTCGAGCCACTGCACCAGCATGGCGAGCGGAAAGCAGATGATGAAGTACATAAGGCAGCAGACGATGTATCCCTGCAGGTAACCGTACAGGCTCACAAAGTTGTCTGAACGGTACATAAGGTCGCCGCCGGCCACAAGCGCCAGCACCGACGTGTTCTTGACTAGGTTGAGTGCCTGGTTACACAGCGGCGGCAGAATGATCTTGAACGTCTGGGGCAGCACGATGTACCAGTATGCCTGCGCACGGGTGAAGCCCTGGCTCTGCGCCGCCTCCATCTGACCGCGCGGAACCGCCTCGATACCGGTGCGGATGACCTCCGAGATGTAGGCCGCGTGATACAGGCCCACGCCCAAGAAGCCCAGCACGAACGGCGCGATGCGCACCGGCTGGTCGGCACCGGTTATGGCCTGCAAAAACTGCGGACCAGCCATGTACATAAAGAGCACCTGCACGGGCAACGGGGTGTTCTGGTAAAACTCCACGTACACGCGGCTTATGGCGCGCAGCACGCGCGAACGGGTGGTAGAGAACACACCCAGCAGCGTGCCCAGTACCAGCGACAGCAGCAGACCGGCAACGACCACCTGTAGCGTCACACCAAAGCCCTCCCAGAAGGGCCCCATGCTTTGAAATGTCGTCGACCAACGGTCGGCGTCAAATAATCCTTCGAGCATTTGATTCCTTCCTTGGACGATGCGCCTATACAAGGCCCCAGGTCTTGACCTCTTGGTCGAGCCAGCCATCGGCCAGGCGATCGCAAATCACCTGATCGACCACGGCCGAAAGGTCGCAGCCCTTCTTGGTCGCCACGCCGTAGCCCTGCTCGCCAAACTTGACCTCGGGCTGCAGCAGCTCAACGGTCTCGTTCATGTAACCGGCCAGCGTGGAGCGATCCATGGCAAAGACGTCGATATTGCCGGCGTCGAGCGAGCTCTTGATGATGGGGTAGCCGCTAAAGGCCCTAAACTCGGGCTTGCAGCTAAAGCCGTTGTCCTTGATCATCTGCTCGATCAGGCCCTGCGTGGTGGCACCCTGGCTCACACCAATGACCTTGCCGTCCAAGTTCTCAATCGAGGTAAAGCCCGAACGCTTCTTGACCATGAGTCCCACGTAGTCGGTGCGGTACGGCGTCGAGAAATCCCAGCTCTTCTTGCGCTCGTCGGTGATGGTGTAGGTCGCCGCGACCACGTCGAGTTGGCCGTTATCGATCAGCGGGCCGCGCGTCTTGGGCGTTACGTCGGTAAACTCGACAAGCTCCTGGGCGCGGGCCTCCTTGTAGCTCACGCCAAAGACGGCAGCGGCGATCTGGTAGCACAAATCGACTTCCATGCCCTCAAAGCGACCCTTGGCGGTGTCGTAATAGCCGTAGCCGGGAACGTCTTTCTTAACGCCGGCATTCAGATGGCCACGCGACTTAATGGCCGCAAGCTTGGATCCCTTGTCGGAACCCTCGCCGCTGGTGGAGTTGCCGCAACCGGCAAGCGCGGTCCCCGTCAGCGCAAGCATGCCGGCGCCAGCCAGCTGCAAAAAGTGACGGCGCGATACAGCCGCCCTCGTCATATCCGTCATGTCCATCACCGCGCCTAGTGCAGAATCTTGGACAGGAACTCGCGGCAGCGCGGGTTCTCGGGGTTATCGAAGAAGTGCTCGGGCGTGCCCTCCTCCAGGATGCGGCCGTCCTCCATAAAGATGACGCGGTCGGCCACCTGGCGCGCAAAGCCCATCTCGTGCGTCACGCAGATCATGGTGATGTCCTCCTGCGCGAGCTCAATCATAACGTCCAGAACCTCCTGGACCATCTCGGGATCGAGCGCCGAAGTCGGCTCGTCAAACAGGATGATGGGCTGCTTGGTACACAGGGCGCGGGCGATGGCGATGCGCTGCTGCTGACCACCCGAGAGATTCTGCGGATACTCGCCGGCCTTATGCGCCATGCCGACGCGCTTGAGTGCGGCGATGGCGATCTCGGTCGCCTCCTCCTTGCTCTTCTTTTGCAGCTTGATGGGCGCGAGTGTCAGGTTGCCCAGCACCGTCATGTTGGGATACAGGTTGAACTGCTGGAACACCATGGAACTATACTTGCGAGCCATCTCCAGGTGATTCTTTTTGGTGAGCGGCGTTCCGTCGATGATGACTTCGCCCGACGTGGGCTCCTCCAGATAATCGACGCAACGGATGAGTGTCGACTTACCCGAACCGGAAGGCCCGATCATTACGAGCTTCTCGCCGCGCTTGACGGTGAGGTTGATATCTTTGAGCACATGCAGGTCGCCAAAGTACTTGTTGAGATGCTTGATCTCGATCATGTCTGCCATGGATGTCCCTTCCCTGCGTTTACACGAGTTGAACTATTGTACGGAAAGAACCACGTTTCCGCAGCCCACACTACATCCCCGTAAAGAACCCGCAATCTTCCACCCACTCATTGGGGACAGACTTAAATGAGTACCTGCTCATTGGGCACTCATTTAAGCCCGTCCCCAATGAGCGTAGCCCGGGCACTCATTTAAGCCTGTCCCCAATGAGTGCCCAGCCCAGCAAAAAGGGGCGCGACCATGACGGCCACGCCCCCCTAAACATCAACTATGTACCGCTCGGCCCCTACGCGAGTTTGGCTCCGACGATCTTTGCCGCGGCCGGCTTATCGAAGTTGCCACCGGTGGCCTTGCCGAGTGCGCCCATAACCTGGCCCATCTGCTTCTTGGACGTGGCGCCCAGCTCGGCGATAACCTGCTCGATCAGGGCCTCGAGCTCCTCGCCCGAAACCTGCGCGGGCAGCAGGCTCTCCAGAATCTTGACCTGCTCGGTCAGGTTGTCGGTACGCTCCTGGTCGGTGCCGGCCTTGATGGACATCTCCAGCGTCTCGCTCGTCTGCTTGATCAGACGCTTGATCATGCTGTTGACGTCTTCCTCGGTCACATCGCGGCGCTCATTGACCTCGATATTCTTCACCTCGGCCTTAACCTGGCGAATGATGGACAGGCGAACCTTGTCCTTGGCCTTCATGGCCGCAATCATTTCCTTCTGCAGCTCTTCGTTGGTCATCTGCAAATCCTCCTCAATAGTGTGGGCGGCACTCGCGCGAGCACCGCCCCATGATTACTCAGTCGTCGACGAATCGTCGGTCGAACTCTTGGTGACACCCTTCAGACTCACGTTATAGGGTACGTCTTTGGGCATGGGGTTGACGGTGATGTCGGCATCCTTCTTGTACTGCTCCAGCCACTCGCTGTACGCGGTGCTGGCCGCTTGCGTCTTCACCACGTTGGAGACGTACTTTTTGATGTCCTTGGGCACCTGGTTGATGTCATCAACCTGATTATCGACATGGAAGTAGTCGGTGCACTTGATGATGTGGTAGCCATAGGTCGACTCGACGACTTCGCTCACGTCGCCCTTGTTGAGTCCCTCGAGCGCCGTCTGGTAGCTGTCGACAAAGGTGGTGAGCTTATCCCAGCCCACATCGCCCTTCTTCTCCTTGGAACCGGTGTCCTCGGAGTACTGCTCAACGGCGTCCTCAAAGCTCAGCTCACCGGAGTTGATCTTGTCCAGGCACTCCTGCGCCTTGGCCTTGGCGGCAGCCTTGTCCTCGTCGGAAGCGTCGGAATCAACCTTGATCAGGATGTTCGACGAGCGGCGGGCGTCGTTGTAGCTGGACAGATTTTCGTTGATGTAATCGACAATCTCGCTGTCCTTGGGCTTGCTCGTGGGCGCGACGGCATCCTTGAGTTTCTGTTGCGCCAGACTCTCCTTGAGCGAGTCCTTGTAGGTGTCCTCGGTATAGCCGTAGGTCTTGAGGGTCTTCTTAAAGGCCTTGGCTCCGCCCGCGCTCTTGCACGCGTCCTTCCAAGCCTTCTCGACCTCCTCGTCCGACACCGTCACGCCGTTCTCCTTCTGTGCCTGTTGAAGCAGAATCTGCTGCGTGTAGGAGTCGATGAGTTGCTTGCGGTACTTCTTGGGCGTGAGGTCGTTGTCAACCAGATACTGCGCCCAATCCTCATCCTTGGTGTAGCCGTAGGACGTGCGCATGCTCATGATCTGCTTGGTCACGGTGTCCTCGGTAAGGTTGGTGCCGTTGATAGTGGCAGCAACACCGCCGGTCAGCTTGTAGCCCGAGGTGTCCTCAGCCTGCGACATAAGGCCGGAGCACGCCATCGCCGAGACGGAAAGCAGCATCGCCAGCACGCCGATGACCACCAGAACGATCTTGACGGTCTTAGACACGTACGTCTTGCGCTGCTTCTTGCGAGAGCTGGAGGCAGCGCGGGCCTGCTGCTCGGGCGTCGGCGCGGCCTCGGAGTTCTTTTTCTTATTTGCCATAGTTGGCCTTTCGCATAACGAATCGAACAAACGCCATTGTGTCACAACGCAGCCCCCGCGGCACGCTTGGTGCATTGGGGACAGATTAATCTGCACCATTTTGGTGCAAAGGGGACAGCTCTGGCAGCCGGCAGTTAGGGACAGTCCCCAAGTGCCGACTCAGCCCCACCTTAGAAGTGGCGGCGGATGGCGTCGACCATGCCCTGGGGCGTGGTCTGGCCGAGCACGTCGGCTGCGGCATCGGCGCCCATAAAGATGTTCATGAGTGCCTGCAGGGCCTCGACCTGGCCGCCCGGCTCGGCGATGCCCAGATTGATGACGATCTGCGCCGGCACCGGAGCGCCCATGCCAGCCATAGCGTTAAATGTCACGGGCGCGGCGGGCTTCACCACCGCGATATAGGGCTTGGCCACAAACCCCGGATCGGTATGCGGAATGGCAATGTTTGCCGCCGGCATAGCGAGACCCGTGGGATAGGCATCCTCGCGCGTGCGGACGGCATCGAGCCAACCGGATGCAATGTAGCCATGTGGTGCAAGCTCGCCCTCAAGCCGCGCGAACACCTCATCCGGCGTCGCACACTCCCAATCAAAAAACACCAACTCAGGCGTAAACAGCGCTTCGTTATTACCAGACATAAGCCGCCTCCTTCTTTTCATTCCCTGTCTTTAGGCCCAATACGGAATATACCTTTTGTATTTGGAACCCGCGTCCTCGTCCTCTTCCTTTATCAATGCCTCTTCCAGGCACTCTTTGATTAGACGAGACATCGCCACCGTGTTTTTCTTTTCATCGGAAAGTCCAAAACGCTCTCGCAGCGACTGATTGCTCATCGACTCACCTTGGGCATACAAAAGACAGGCATGCCAGTACACGGCGTTTTTTCGCTCACTTTTTTTCATTCGAGTATACGGACAGTCGCAATAGAGCGTCACGAGCGTTCCCAGCCCGCCCTCACTCTTGATAACCGGTGAAGGCATGCCGGCTTTTTCGAGCGAATCTACGATTAAATCCCAGCCTGTACCGCCTTCTTCGCAAAGATCCATTTGGCGCATGAGGGACGCTATCATCGAATTTCGCGTTTTCGGCTGGGCGTTGAGCACTCGTTCTGCCGGAATAAGCGTTGTCCCGGGATTAGAGAACTCAATGCGATTGTCGTAAATCGCAACAAGAGGCCCCGCCGTATTGTCAGCAATGTCTTGATGAATCACGGCGTTTGATAGTAACTCGCGAATCGCCCTTTGAGGATAAGCCGTCTGAATACGTCGAAATGCGCCATCCAGTGCCTCAACAGCCGGAATCATCGACATGACCAGCTGTTCAGCCTGTGGAAGCGCCAAAGCGTAGCCCTTGTCGATTTCAGTATCCCCGACAATGTCAAAACTGCCTTTTCCCGCATATCGCACGATTCGCAGCATGCGTTTCCTGAGCTCCGGGTAGCGAGAGAGCTTTTTTCCCACCAGAAGCATTCCCAAGCGCGTCACACTATATCGGCCGTTATCTTGACGACGAATCAGCTCTTGTTCACAAAGAGCAAGCATCACTCCGTCCAAATCGACAGGTCTTCTCAATCTGCACAACTCAAAATACGCATCAACATCTAGTATTTCGGCGACCTCTCGAGATGTCAGATCTCTCTCAACTACAGCGAGCTCCGCGTTCCCTGACTGTAAGCGACGCCACAGCTCCGCCTCTCGTGCACTACCGGGAACCAGTTCTGCCGTCGAAGAGCCCTCTCGAATGAAGGCTGTCTTATCAAAATAGACCGGCTGAGCGCTCGCGGCGTGCACTTTCAACACCACAAAGTGCTTTGTCTCATGATCAATAACCGCAAACTCGTAATTCGCATTGTTTGAGAGCGCAAGCTTGAGCCACATCAAAAGCTCTTGGTTTCCCTTACCCTTTGCGTGATATGGGTTGAACTGGGTGCCCACAAGCTCATGCGTACCGTCGCTCACGCCCCAGATCTTATAGGCATATGCGCGGCCGCAGTAAGCGGCAGCATTGGCAAGCGCCGAGATGTCACGCCCCGTTCTAACGGGATCGCTATTGCCTTCTTTAAATTCAAGCCACTCGGTTTCATCAGGATAACCGACGAGTGAATAAATCAGCTCCATGCCATCTGCTTCACCCATTGAGCCAGCCTCCTTGCGCTCATTTTTGATAACAAAATGTTAAATAGATGATAAATAGAATTATGCGCAATTTGAAGCCGAATGCCAAGTTTTCTGGTCGTTTTCCCAGATAATCTCATGCCGGAAGCTCGGCATTCCACATGAGAGTCGACTACTGTAATTGACAGGCAAGAAGAGCAGCCTATTCAATTCCAGCTAAATCAAGCAGCATAAAGCGCAATAAAAAAGGCGGTTAGGCGTCTTCGATATGCCTAACCGCCTTTACAAGCGGGTAATTATTTCACAGGATCCACGGCGACCTTGCCGCTCTCCAGCACGTGGACGCGGCCGTCGGCGAGCATTTGCACGACCTCGGGATACAGCACGTGCTCAATCGCGTGGATGTGCTCCTCGAGCGTGTCGACATCCCAACCTTCCTCGACAGCCAGCGCGCGCTGGGCGATGATGGGGCCGTTGTCGTAGATCTCGTTGGCAAAGTGCACGGTCACACCGGTTACCTTGACGCCGCGCGCAAAGGCATCGTCGATCGCATGCGCGCCGGTAAAGCTCGGCAGCAGTGCCGGATGCAAGTTGACCACGCGGTTGGGAAACGCCGCCAGCAGCGGCGTGTGCACCATGCGCATGTAACCGGCCATGACCACATATTCGCAGCCGCGCTCGAGCAGCTCGTGCGCGATGATCTCGTCGGCGGCGATGGGGTCGGCATAGACATCCTTGGACAGCGTGAGCGTCTGGATGCCCGCGCGCTCAGCGCGCTGCAAACCCTTAGCCGAAGGACGGCTCGACACCACAAGCTCAATCGAAGCGTTGAGCTTGCCGGCGGCGATCAGATCGATCAGCGCCTGCAGGTTGGTACCCGAACCGCTGATGAGCACACCGATCTTGAGCGGCTCGGCCGTATCGGTGCCGGTCGGACGGGTGTAGGGCACAAAGCCCAGGCTCGCGGCAGCAGCCATCTGCTCGTTAGCGCTCATCGGAGTACACGACCTTACCGGAGCCCTCGACGCACTCGCCCACGCGGAACGGCTTCTCGCCCAGCGCGACCAGGGCCTCGGTCACGGCAGCCTCGTCCTCGGGGGCGACGATCAGGCACAGGCCAACGCCCATGTTGAAGGTCTTGCATGCCTCGTTGGGCGCGAGCTCGGCCTGGCGCGACACGTAGGTGATGACGGGCGGAACGTCCCAACCCATCTCGGCGCCGTTGCGGGTGACCACGGCGTCGACGTCGTCGGCGAGCGCGCGGTTGAGGTTCTCGGTGATGCCGCCGCCGGTGATGTGGGCGATGGCGTGCACCGGAGCGCCACCGCGCAGCAGCTCCAGAATCGGCTTGACATAGATGCGCGTGGGGGCCAACAGGGCGTCTGCCAGCGATGCACCGCCGAGTTCCTCGAGCGGACGGCTCAGCTCCTCGGCCTTAGCGGCGGCCTCGGGCGTGCCCGGCTTAATACCGTCGACGCCAATGACCTTACGCACGAGCGAGTAGCCGTTGGAGTGCACGCCGGTGGAAGGCAGGCCCAGGATCACGTCGCCGGGGCGGACGTTCGCAGGGTCGAGCATCTTGGGACGGTCGACGACGCCCACGGTAAATCCGGCAAGGTCGTAGTCGGCAGGAGCCATGACGCCGGGGTGCTCGGCCATCTCGCCGCCCACGAGCGCGCAGCCCGCGAGCTTGCAGCCGTCGGCCACACCCTTGATGATCTTTGCCATGTGCTCGGCCTCGATGTGGCCGATGGCAACGTAGTCCAGGAAGAACAGCGGCTCGGCACCCGAAGCCAGAATGTCGTTGACGCACATAGCAACCAGGTCCTGGCCCACCGTCTCGTGACGGTCCATGATCTGGGCGAGCACGAGCTTGGTGCCCACGCCGTCGGTACCGCTAATCAGAATCGGGTCTTCCATATCCTTAAGCGCGGCAGCCGAGAACAGGCCACCAAAGCCACCGATGCCGCCGATGACCTCGGGACGGTTGGTGTCCTTAACCATCTGCTTAATAGCGTCAACGGCGCGGCCGCCCTCGGCGGTATCGACGCCGGCATCCTCATACGTCACATGCTTGCTGTCGCTCATCTGAGCCTTCCTCTCCCACTACCGTCCGCCGCCCGGGCGCCAAACGGTGCTCATAGTTGCGTTCATTTCGGCGCGCGCCATAACAACGCGCGCCGTCATATCAACAAAACAGCAGGTAAAACCTACCAAAATAAACCTGTCCCTTTTTGGCAGGTTTTAGGCCTCGCCGTGTTCCTCTTCCCAGCTGCGATCGTCGTATTTCTCGACCACGGCGTCGTCATCAAAGTGCAGCGGCTTGTCCAGGTTGCGGGGCTTAAAGCCCTCCATGAACTTGTCGCGGCCAAAGCTCTCGGGAATCGCCACGGGGTAGCGGCCGGTAAAGCACGCATCGCAGTAACCGCCCTTGGGCATGACCTTAAGCAGGCCCTCGACCGAAAGGAAGGCCAGCGAATCGGCGCCGATATACTCGCAAATCTCGTCGACCGTCTTGTTGGCGCTGATAAGCTGCGACTGCACGTCGGTATCGATACCGTAGAAGCACGGCCAGATGACCTCGGGCGAGTTGATGCGGATATGAATCTCCTTGGCGCCGGCGTTGCGCAGCATCTTGACGAGCTGCACCATGGTGGTGCCGCGCACGATGGAGTCGTCGATGACGACCAGGCGCTTGCCCTCGATGTTGTCACGCAGCGGGTTGAGCTTCATACGCACGCCCATGGCACGCAGCTCCTGCGTAGGCTCGATAAACGTACGGCCCACATAGCGGTTCTTGATGAGGCCCTCGCCAAAGGGAATGCCACTCTCGTGCGAATAGCCCTCCGCGGGCGGCAGGCCGGAGTCGGGCACGCCGATGACCAGGTCGGCCTCGACGGGCTCCTCATGTGCCAGCTGACGACCCATGTCATAACGGCAGGCGTAGACGCTCTTGCCGTTCATGATGGAATCGGGGCGAGCAAAGTAGACCTGCTCAAAAATGCAGTTAGCAGGCTCTTCGGCGGCAGGCACGCCCTGCTCGGACACAAGGCCCTCGGCGCTGATGCGCAAAATCTCACCGGGACGGACGTCGCGGACGTACTCGGCGCCCACGATATCGAGCGCGCAGGTCTCGGAGGCAACGACCCAGCCGCCGGCGCGCGTGACATGGGTGGTGGCGTCGACCGTCGCGGCGCCGTCCTGCGACGGCAGCTGCGAAACGGATGCGGCATCGGCCTGGTCCAGGCCCTCATCCACCAGCTTTCCCAGCACGAGCGGGCGAATGCCGTGCGGATCGCGGAATGCGTAGAGCGCCTGCTCGTTGATGAGCGTCATGGCGTAGCCGCCGCGCACGAGCTCCATGGTCTTGCGAATGCCCTCGCGCAGATGGCCAGTACGCTGAGTAAAGTAGCCGATGAGTTTGGTCGCGACCTCGGAATCCGAGTTGGAGAGGAACGGTACGCCCAGCTCGATCAGCTGGCGACGCAGCTCGTCGGTGTTGACGAGGGTGCCGTTGTGCGCGAGCGCGATAATGACGCTATTGATGGTAGAGAGGTGCGGCTGAGAGGCTTCCCAGCTCTTGGCGCCGGCGGTGCCGTAGCGCACATGACCCACGGCCAGCTGACCGGAGAGCGTCGACAAGTCGGCATTGGAGAACACGCGGTCGAGCAGGCCCAGATCCTTGCGGACCATAACCGTACCGCCGTCACCAACGGCGATTCCCGCCGATTCTTGGCCGCGATGCTGCAGTGCACGCAGGCCAAAGTACGTCAGTCGAGCCACGTCGCGATCGGGCGCCCAGACACCAAAAACGCCGCATTCCTCATGCAGCTGGTCAGAGTCCGGATCATACGTCGACATGGCGTTCACCTGTCCCGCGGCACGCTCGGCCGCGCGGATGGTTTCTTGAGACATGGCATCCCCTCAGAGCCTCGTATTTTGGCGTTACCCACCTTATTATACGCACGGCGCGACGCGCTCCCCCGCGCATGAGCAGCGCTTTTTAAAAGCCCACCGAGCTTATTATCCGTTTTGCGACCAAACATTTTATTGGGTAGTCCGCTCTCAGGGGCAACGGCCTCGAAGACTTCCTGTGCGCCGTGTCTCGCCCGCGCTAGGGGCTACATTGTTGCAATTGGGACGTTCGTCCTGTCTTTTAGCTGGTCGTCGGCGTATCCTTGTAGGCTACTACAAGACGAGAAAGGTAGCGTATGGATCGAAATCAACTCGACCCCAGTGTCCCCAGCACCACGGAGGCCAAGAAGATCCCCCTTATCATCAAGGTCTACGCAGTCCTGTGCACCCTATCTGGCGTGGGCACGCTCCCGTCAGTCGCCGTCTTTATGTGGCAGGTCATCACCGCACTCATTAACGGCAACGTCGCCGCTAAGCTCGGTGATAACACCCTGGTCGCGGTTGGCCTTATCGTCGCCGGCATTATGCTCTCGGCGGCAAGCGCGATCATCTTGATCGTCTTTGGCCTGGACCTCATCAAGGACCAGCGGCGCAATGCCGCCCGCCTGTCTTACGTCCTCATCGCATTTACCGTCGTGGAGCTTTTAGTTGACGTGATGCTCCAGGGCATCGGACCCTTCCTGCTGCGCCCCGCCGTCCAGCTTGTCATCCTCATTGCGCTGTCGGCCACCGTCGACCCCACGCTACGCCAGGAGCGCGAACTGCAGCGCCGTCTGCAAGAGATGCTCGACCGCGATGCCGCCGCCGAGGGGATGCTCGGCCGCGACGAAACCGGCGAGGGCTACATCAAGCTCAACTACTTCAACCTGTTCTGGGTATTCTTCGTCTGCAGCGTGTTAGGTCTCATTCTCGAGGAAGTCTGGCATATGGTCGTCGTCGATCCCGGCGTCTATCAGGACCGTGCCGGTATGCTATTTGGCCCCTTTAGCCCCATCTACGGATTTGGCGCGGTGCTCATGACCATGGCGCTCAACCGCTTCTATAAAAAGAATCCTCTGATCATTTTCCTGGTAAGTGCCCTGATCGGCGGCGCTTTCGAGGTGTTTGTAGGCTGGTTTATGCAGACCTCATTTGGCGTGGTGTCGTGGAGCTATTCACACATTAGGCTATTCGGCATGCCCGATCCCATCGCGGTATTGACCGGGGGACGCACATGCACGCCGTTTGCCTGCATGTGGGGCCTGGGTGGCCTCATCTGGATCAAGGTCTTGCTGCCGCGCCTGCTTAAGCTCATCAATATGATTCCATGGAAACGCCGCTACTCTGCTACCGTCATCCTGACCGCCGTCATGTTGATCGACGGCGTCATGACGTTGCAATCGCTCGACTATTGGTATCAGCGCGTCAACGGAACCATTCGAAATATTCCCGTCGCACAGTTCTATGACAAGCATTTCGATAACGAATATATGGAGAACCGTTTTCAGAGTATGACCATGAGCCCCAAGGACGCCACACGCGTGTAGCAAACGCCCGAGCAAAATAGCTCCAACACATCAAAGCCCGCTGGCAGATCTACATGAACTGCCGGCGGGCTTTCGCTATAGACAGACTCGGATTGCCGACGAGGCCTTACGCCTCGCGCTCGACCTCGCTCACGCACTCGTTCTTGATGGTACCGACGAGCGACTGCAGCGCATCGACCACATGCGGGCGAATGTCTCCGCCAATGAGCACGAGCATGATGTCGTCGCCCACGGTAAGCTCGCCGCTCGCCAGCCACACGCGCACATAGCCGATACCCGGCATCGTGCGCGTCGCCTCGATAGCGGCCTGCACCTTTTCGGCATCGAAGCCAAACACCATGCCGCCCACCTTGTGGCCTGGCGCCACGCCATCGGTCTCGACTCCGCGCACTTCGGCCTTGGGCGTCGCGCGCACCACGCCGTTGTGTGTCAGGTACATCCCACAATCAGCCGCCGAAACATCGGCCTTGGCTTCGCGCAGCCAAGCATCAACCGAAGGCATCGATTTGCCGTTCTCAAGCATCATTTCTCCTTTTGATTTCCAGGGTAGTCTTTTTGGGACGGGGCCCGGACACTTTATTCCTCGACCGGCGTGAGCACCATGACGGCGCGCGTATTGCTAAATGACAGCGAACGGCAGGTCACAAGCGTTACGACCTTGGTTGCCGAAGCGGCACGATCGGTGGCATCGCTCGCCACGGCAGAGGCACCGTCGAGCATCTCGGACAGATAATTCTTCAGTCCGTCATCGCCCTCAAAGTTGGGCGTGCGCGCCTTGGCATACGTGTCCTCGACCACCTTGGTCGCCAGCGGACGCAGCTTATACGTTGCATCGCGCGTGATGTAATACACGTACTCGATGCTATCGAACGTCGCTTGGTCGGTGGTGTCCGAAATCACGTTGAACATCGACCCATCGTTCATATGGTGGCCGTAGATCGTGGTCTGCTGATCCACCATGCCCGGCGCGGTGTCGTCGCTATCCAAGAAGATGGCACCGGACGCGTTAGCCGTACCGTCAAACAGCGTGTTGAGGTATTTGGAGTTGTTGCTGGTCTGCACGACGGGATAGTTGATGTTGGTGCCGGGCGCATAAATCCAACCCACAACCTCGGGATTCGTCTGGGCAAGTGCATCAAAGTCGATAATCGGCACGCCGCTGGCGTCCTTGTCGCTCACATATTGTTTTTCGATCTTTTGATACGACTCGCTCGCCTGCTTGTAGCCAATCTGGGCGTTGATAAAGATGGCGGCAGCAGCAACGATTAGGCCGATGCCAATAATGATGAGCAAGATGGGGATAACGGAGCGGCGCTTTTTGCGCGGCGGCTCGGTATAGCTCGACGGAGCAGCGCCCGACTGTTTCGTAGAACGCGATTCTTTCTTGGCCGTATCATACGACGAAGGGCGATATGCAGCCGGCGTATCCTGGCGATGATGGGACATCGGCGTTACGGGACGCGGCGCGCGCGGCTGCTGAGGAGAGGATGTCCGACCCTGCTGTGCCGCATGGGCAGCACCCGGCTTCGACGGATCGGGAATCTGAGAAGCCTTGAATCGTTTTCCCTGATAGTCGGACATGGCTCTCCTTATACTGCGGTGAAACGGCGGAACGCCTAGGCGTCGGCCATCTCCTGCTTCATCTTCTCGATAACCTTGCGGTACTCGGGGTCGCAAGCGCCCAGAATCTGCGTGGCGTAGATGGCGGCGTTCTTGGCGCCGTTGATGGCAACGCAGGCCACGGGCACGCCCGAAGGCATCTGCACCATCGACAGCAGCGAATCCATGCCGCCCAGGTCACTCGTCTTCATAGGCACGCCGATGACCGGCAGCGGCGTAAAGGCAGCCACGACACCACCCAGGTGAGCGGCCTTGCCGGCGGCGGCGATAATCACTTTGATACCGCGATCGGCAGCAGTCGAGGCCCACTCGTGGACCTTCGCCGGCGTGCGGTGTGCGCTCGCAATGACGAGCTCATAGGGCACACCAAGCGCCTCGAGCTCGGCGGTGCAGCCTTCCATAACGCCCAGATCGGACTTGGAGCCCATGATAATCCCGACAACCGGCTTTTGATCTGCCATAAACAAAGACCTCCTGTTGAGAGCGGTGACGCGGCCAATCCGCGACCCTTAACTACTGAGAGTAGTATAGCTGCTCCCGTCCCTGCGGTCTGCGGGTGCCCCGCGGCGGTCTGGTGTTTTCATCTTCACTCCGGTTGCTTCGCAAAGTCGTTCAGATAAAGCCTGGCCCGCCCGCGAAGCGCCCTGCGACCTACCGGGAATTGCCATGACGTACGTTGGCTGATTTGGGTTGGAATGAAAGGTTTGCGGAGGGTTGTGGACAGTTAGTTCAGATACGTATTTTTTGGCCGTGCTTCTTGGCGCTAATAGAGTGGTTTGAAGTCACTTTGAGCCCCATGACAACCTTTCTCCCCCTTATATGAGCGTCTCCACCGGTTCAGAAAGTCAAATTCAGCCCAATCGGGCTCAGGTCGGCCTTTACACACCCTCTGAAAAATACGTATCTGAACTAACTGTCCAGCGACATTCTCGATCAACAGCAAAAGGCCTCCTGGCGAATGAAAATTCGCCAGGAGGCCCCTTACAAAACGTGGGCTCCTTCGTTCGAATGAACGAAGGAGCCCATACTCTTTTTTTAGGACAGGAGGCCGCGAGTCGGGCCACCAGCCGCCAATCAATCGCACTCGCCAAGCGAGCGGCGCAGCGTGCGCACAGCGCCAAGCAAATTGGCATCGTTGCCGTTCTGTGCTGGCTTGATGCAGGGCCTCGGTATGATGGGAAGAACGTGAGCCTGATCCATCATGCGCTCAAATGCCTCAAACAGCTCGGGACGGGCGCTGATTCCGCCGCCGACCACGATGACCTCAGGGTCGATGACCGACTGCAACCCCATCAGCATGTTGTCGAAGACCAACGCGTATGCATCCAGACCGCGACGAGCGTCCTCATCCCCCTCTTCAATCCAAGAGAAAATCCGATATCCGTCGATATCATCGGTCGGATCAATCCCCTTCGCCGCACACACCTGGTCTCGGAGCGCCCGCCAGCTGGTGACATCACCGTACACCGACCCAAAGGTCACAGGCTTGCGCACATCGTTGCTCACAAAGCACACGGTGCCGGCGAGATTGTGCGCGCCTCGCAAGATGTGACCGTCAACAACGATGGCACCGCCGAGACCCGTACCGATCACCACCATCAACCCCAGGGAGACCCCCTTCAGCGCGCCGACGGCATATTCTCCCAGTGCCGCGCACATCGCATCGTTCTCGATGGTTACGGGAAGCCCCGTGCTCTCGCGCAAGATGCGACCGAGCGGATATCCGTCCAAACAGTGAAGGGCGCCGCCTCCCCCAACCACGCCATCGGAATCGCCTTCGGAAAAGACTCCGGGCATACTTATTCCCACACCCCTCACCCGGGCGCGATGGGGCTCGATCACCGAGCGGAACGTTTCGATAACCTGGTCGGCGGGCGAGGTGCATGTTGGGATACTTCCGTGCTCCTCAATGCGGTAGTCGGCGTTCACCACCGCCCATTTCACCTGAGTGCCGCCCGCATCTATACCGAAATAGCAGTCCATAATCTTATCCCCTGTCCCATAGGGTTAGTCCAGGTCCTCGCCGTTGCTCTCGATGACCTTCTTGTACCAATAGAAGCTGTCCTTGCGGCTGCGCGCGAGCGTGCCCTTGCCCTCGTCGTCGCGGTCGACGTAGACGAAGCCGTAGCGCTTGCGCATCTCGCCCGTGCCGGCGCTGACCAGGTCGATGCAGCCCCACATGGTGTAGCCCATGAGGTCCACGCCGTCGAGTTCCACGGCATCCTCCATGCTCTGGATGTTCTTGCGCAGGTAGTCGATGCGGTAGCCGTCATGGATGGAGCCGTCGGCCTTCACCTCGTCGCTCCAGCCGATACCGTTCTCCACGATCCAAAGCGGCTTGTGATAGCGGTCGCAGAGCTCGTTCAAGGCGATGCGCAGGCAGTACGGATCGGTCGCCCAGCCCCAGGCGTTGGTCTCGAGGTAGGGGTTTTTCACCATGCCGAAAGCGAGATTGCCGGACGCGACCTCGAGCTCCTTCTGGCGCAACGATACCGTCGAGCCTCCGTAGCACGAGAACGACAGGAAATCTGCCGGATAGGTTGCGAGAAGCTCGAGGTCGTTCTCGCCCATTTCCAGCTTGATGCCCGCGCGCTCCATCTCCCTCAAGCGATAGGCGGGATAGTGGCCGCCCACCTGCACGTCGGCATACCACAGCGCGTCACGCTCGCGTTCCATGGCGAGCAGATGATCGGCGGGGTCGGCGGAATAGGAGTAGATGGGGTTGTACGCGAGCATCTGACCCACCATGATCTTAGGGGAGATTTGGTGCGCCGACCGAACCGTAAGGGCAGACGCCACGAACTGGTTGTGCGCCGCCTGGGCCTTCGCATGGGGGCTCCCATCCGTAAGCCCGCCCGCCATGAAGCTCCCCATGCTCATCATGTTGATCTCGTTGAAGGTGAGCCAGTACTTCACCTTGCCCTGATAGTGCTTCATGACGCAGGTGGCGTAGCGCACGAACAGGTCGATGAGCTCGCGGCTCTTCCAACCGCCGTACTTGTTCACGAGCGCGAGCGGGGTCTCGTAGTGCGAGAGCGTCACGAGCGGTTCGATGCCGTACTTAGCGCACTCGTCAAACACGGCGTCGTAGAACGCTAGACCCTCGGTGTTGGGCTCAGCCTCCTCGCCCGTGGGGAAGATGCGCGCCCAGTTCATGGACAGGCGGAAGCACTTGAAGCCCATCTCGCCCATGAGGGCGATGTCCTCGGCGTAGTGGTGGTAGAAGTCGGTGGCCGTGTGGCTGGGATAGTAGTAGCCATCAACCACCGCCACCTCCAGCCCTTCAGGAAGTCCCTCCTCGCAAACCGCATACACGGGAAGCGCGCCGGTTTCCCCTGTCGCGGTATTACGCCACGTTATCTGCCGTGACACCGTATGGCTACCGCCGGTCATGGCGTCCGAGGTGTTCGGTCCTTTGCCGCCCTCTTCCCAGCCGCCCTCATACTGGTTGGCGGCGGTGGCGCCACCCCACAGGAAACCTTCCGGAAATGCCATTGGGTACCTCCTCGATCGTGAAAACATCTTCATGAAACGGGAAGACGGGCTGCATGGCAGTCCCGGCTTCCCGTCAGATAATCAGTTAGGCGCTTGCACCCATGCGTTGATAGACCGTGATGAAGCGCTCGGCAAGGATACGGAAGCCCTCAGCGCTCATGAGCTGATCCTCCGCATGCAGCAAGATGATGCGAAACGGCAGCTCCTCGCCGCTGGCCTCTTGCTGAAGCAGTTTCATGTGAGCGTCGTGGCCTGCGTTGAACACCACGTTGCCCTCGTCGATAAGTTTCCGGGCGGCCTCAAAATCACCATTCTCGGCACAGGTTATCGCTTCGAGGTAGCAGCTGCGCGCGCTCCCCACCTGAGCGACGATAGAGAAGCACGTCATTTCAAACTGATCGATCGCTTCTTGTTTGATCTCTGACATGGCTATGCCCCCAGCAACTTTCGAGCCTGTTTGAGCACGGCCTCGCCGTTCATTGTCCCATACGCTGTCATATCAATCGGCTCCACCGGACAGTTCACTTGATTCTTCACCTTGTTGAGTTCAAAGCGAACCTGCGGTCCCAGCAGGATAACGTCGCTATCCGCATATTCCGCCGCTTGGTTGACAGGGTGCGCCTCGATGGTGCACACGAAACCGTCTTTTTCAGCCGCCTGTTGCATGCGCTGTACCAGCATGCTCGTCGAAGCGCCCGCGGCGCACATAAGTACGATATGTTTCATCCTACGCTCCCAACCTCATGGAAAATGATGGTGTGAATATGAAAATCCCTATGCGGCCGATTCCTCGAGAGCGGCCTGCTCCTCTCGCAACGCCTGGCGATCAGCCATAAGGGTGAAGGGGGTATACATGAGCACCGACACCGCCAAAACCGCAACCGAGATCACCAGGCACCCGATGCCGCCCTGCATGAATGCGATGACCGGCTGGGGAAGCACCCAGGGAAGCTGAATCGTGGGATTGAACGCAGCCCCAAGACCGAGGGCGTAAAGCGCCTGGACCACGATGGCGCAGACCGGGATGTTCAGCACGAACGGGATGAAGTACGTGGGATTCAGCACGACCGGCAGACCGAACATGAGCGGCTCGGAGATATTGAAAAGCGACGGAACAAGCGCGATGCCGCGAATCGCCTTGAAGCGCTCGGACTTGGTGAAGAGCAGCGAGATGCTGATGCCCAGGGCGTTAGCCTGGCCACCGATGGCGGTGCCGAGCGCGACGACGGCCCAAGCGCCATAGGGCAGTGCCTCGCCCGCGATGATGGCCTCGGTGTTAGCAGCGCTGCAAGCCATGATTACCGGAGCGTAGAAGTTGAGCATCACGTTGGGGTGGACACCGAAGAACCAGAAGATCGACTGCAGCGAGCACACGATGATATAGGCCAAAGGAGAGGCACCGACCATCGTGACCGGCGTGCCGATCAAGGTGTTGATCATATCGAACAGGTTGCCCCACGGGGTGAAAGAAAGACCCCACTTGGCGAACCACACCGCAGTGAATAGCACGATGGCGGCAAACATCGGCGACAGCGAGTCTGCAACCATGGGCGGAACCATATCGGGGAGCTTGATTTCAAGCTTGCTCATCAAAATGGCTGTCACCTTCGGCACGATCAGGCCAAGCAGAATGGCGACGAAGATGCCGTTCGATCCCATGTACGACGTGTTGATGAAACTCGCCATGGGAATATCCTCGAACGATTGCTGCGGCATGAATGCCAAAAACACCGCGCCGCTCACGATGCCACCGGTATAACCGCTAAGGCCGCATACCTTACCCCACCTCAAACCGATGAAGAAGGAGATGTATATACCCATCATGTTCATGGTAACGGTGAGGATGGAGTTGCCGGTCGCCATGAGACCGCTCGAAACCACCCAATCGGAGAACCCCGGAATGGGGAAGTTGATGAGAATCGCGATAACCGAGACGCCAAGGGTCATGGGCAGCGTGCACATCATGCCGCCCATGAGGGCGTCGAGCATCTTGCTGTCAGCAACCTTGCTTGCCACAGGTGCGATTGTCTTATCCATTATGTTTTGGATCTTGTCGAATACCGCCATGTTTCAGCTCCAATCTTTGCAGTGAACTCTATCGATGCCCGTGTGCGGCATCTTCCCCTCCAGATAGCGCATCCACCTCTCTTCAAAATCACAACGACGTGCTTCAGGCAGTACGCCATTCAGCGTGAATTGGCGAGATTGCCCCAGCGGACGCTTACGTCAGGTCCGCGTACGTCACGAGCCCCACGTCCTGCTCTGCAAGCCATGCGGCGACATCAGGGTCGACAAGCATCGCGGCTTCCCGGATGCGGGCCTCGAGCATGGTCGAGTTATCTCGCAAGTACGCGTCGATATAACCTGGGTGAAACACCATGAGACGGCATATCCCTTCCGGTGTCGTTTCAAGCGCCTCTCGAAGCGCCGCAAAGGGATCCGCTTCATATGACGAGAAATCCTTGGGAACATAGGAAAGCACCGGCGTCGAGCGAAAGGTGACTGGCTCGCCCGGAGCACCCATCGCGAAATAGGGCAGGCCGTGACGCTCGGCAACGATCTCAAGGCCGCGGAAGAACATGGGGCTTGCGACCGCATGTCCCTCGAAGTAATCGGGCTCACGCCCGACGAGCTCAAGGAATCGCCGATACTGCGCCTCGATTTCGATAATGACCTCGTCAAGCACCACGAAGTCCTCCCCAGCCCGCGCGGCGGCGCGATATGCTGAGCTCCGCTTGAAATTGCCATCATCGTCAACGATGCTCGAGATGAGCGAGGAATCGCTGAGGGGCCTACCCGTGCAGATATTGGTGTGCTGACCCAAGCAGAGATCCTTGATTTGCAGGCGCGCCAAACCGCTTTCTGCAAACGGCATGTTGGTCATGACGCCCACCGAGCGAATGAGCCCCGCTTGGACCGCGGCCGCTATCCCGCAATTAACACCGTCGCTGTAACCTAAATCGTCGGCGCGCAGCAATAACCGCTTCATCCGATCCTCCTCAACCGATATCTCGTCGAGCGGCAAAGCAACGAAGCGATGCCCTGTGTAGAGCCGATGCCGTGTTCCGGCGGGGCGGCAAGCTTCGTCGTCTCTTCTTGCATTAAGTATGACGCCGGCTATATCCAAAATCGGTTACATGCTGTGCCACAAGGTTGCGAGATGGCTACGCGAGTTTCATAACGTGAAACTCCGCAGGAATACCGGCATGTTTGAGCTATAGTTTGGTCAAATGAGGCCCTCTTATTCGGGCCACTGAGCATAAAGGGGACAGCCATCATGGAAAAATCCATCTCGATGGGATCGGTTGCCGAACGGTTGCTTGACTACATCGACACCGCAATGCAGCACGACACCAACTACGAGATAGCGACCACGCTGGTGAAAAACTACAGCAAGCTGAGCGAGCTCTCGATTGGAGAAATCGCCGACATGTGCTTCGTCTCGAAGGCTTCAGTGTCGCGATTCTGCCGGTTTATGGGTTTCGCTGATTTCAAGGACCTGCGCAACCAGCTTGAACATGACGTCCTCAAAACCGGGTTGTTTCCACATGCCTTTGTAGAACAGCTGTCAAACGACACGGAAGGCGCTCTGGCATCCTACCGGGAGGCGATCCTGCTCAATATCGAAACGACCATCTCGGCGGCAAACATCGCGAAACTGCCCGCCATTGTCGATGATTTGCACGACAGCGGGCATGTCGCGTTCTTCTCCCACCACTTCCTCTGGGACGTGGGCCGCTACTTCCAAAGCAGGCTCACCATCATGAACCGCCCCATCGAGCTTTACCTCGATTATTCATCGCAGCTCGCCTGCGCGCAATCGCTCACCAAATCCAGCCTCGCCATCATTTGCAGCATAGGGGGAACATACCCCATTCGTTATCCAGAAATCGTCAACGCACTCGCCGCCTCCGGCTGTCGTCTTCTCGCCATCACACAAAACACCTCAAGCGCCTACTGGAACCATGCCTCCTGCATACTGAGCTGCGGAGTGACCAACAACATCGACACGGGCAAGTTCGGTGCGCTTGCCGCCATCGACTTGATAGTCATGGAATACCTGAGGCGTTATGGAGCCGATTCCGGTACTGGCGAGTAATCTCGTCGGACCACCGACGCTCAGCAGGGCAAGCCGTTTTCTCTAATCACGTCCTGATACCAGAAGAAGCTGTCCTTCCTGAAACGAGCGCATTGCTTCGCATCGGTTTCCGTGCGATCGACATACAGAAGGCCGTAGCGCTTAGTGAACCCCTGATGACTTGAGCATAGATCCATGAGGCTCCAAACGCAGTAGCCGAAGACGGGATAGCCTTCGCGAATGAGCTCCTCGACCTCGCCCAAATGTCGTGAAAGGTATTCGATGCGCACGGCATCATGCACCCTGTTCTCCTCGTCAAGTGACTCGGAAAGCGCCATGCCGTTCTCCGTGACGATCATCGGAAGCTGGTAGCGATCGTAGAGCTTGCGCATGCCCACGCGAAGCCCAAGGGGGTCGATGCCGTTCGACATCCACTCGGTCGGCGCGATCGCAGGGTTATCGCAGAGTTCGAAATCCCCGCCCGACCACGGAGGGAACCGGTCGAAGCGGATGGGCTCCGTGCGCTCATGCGCACAATTGCTGAAATAGTAGTTCACCCCAAGAAAATCGGGTCTCGTCGCGACCAGGATGTCGTGGTCCCCGCACTCAACAACAGGGTAGAAACCTTCGCGCTCCAGGTAATAGCGCGCATAAGGCGAGATGTCGCCGCGCACACTCAGGTCGAGCAGGTAGTTCTGCATCATCTCCTCGGCGTTCATGGCCGCAAGCACATCCGCCGAAGCGCTCGTCCGCGGGTTGACCACCTGCATGGCGACAACGGGGCCGATCTGCGCATCGGGGTCGATCTGTCGCAGGCACGCGATGGCGCGATGCTCGGCAAGAGCGACATGATAGCTCATCTGGTAGGCGTTCTTCTGCCGTTGGCGCGGATCGGTTTCGGTGTCACCCGTGTTGCTGGGCGCGGAGGTCGCAATTAGCTGTTCATTCACGGTAACCCAGCGCTTGACACGCCCCTTGAAGTGCGTGAAGCAGATTTCGGCATAGCGCACATAGAAGTCGATCATCTTACGGCTCTTCCAGCCGCCGAAGGCCTCGACCAACGCACTCGGACATTCGAAGTGATACAGGGTGACCAAGGGCTCGATCCCTCGCTCCAGCAGGTAGTCAATCAGCTGGTCATAAAACGCCAAGCCCTCAGGATTGGGATCCCCCGAGGCATCGGGCATGATGCGGCTCCAAGCGAAACCCATCCGGTAGACCTTGATGCCGAGCTCGGCCATGAGGTCGACATCCTCACGCCAGTGATGATAGTGGTCCGAGGCGATCTTGTTATCGGCGATGCCGGGACGCCCCGGGCCGCGATCGGTGGTTGCCGGACCTTTGCCTCCTTCATCATACCCACCCTCAACCTGAAAAGCGCTGGTGGAAGCACCCCAGAGGAAACCTTCGGGAAACCGGTGCTGAGTCATGAGTTCAACCTCTCGTCACGGATGTCACTTCTTGCAACTCCCGTTATAACGGATGTACGAACCAAAGCCTGTTACTCATTCCCGGGCAATGTTTCACAATTTGAAAACGGCCGTGCCATCATGCACCGCAAACTCTAAAGAACATACCGTCGCGAAGGCCAAGCCTCATGCCCGCCACCGTCACGTGCCGGCGCCGCACACCGCCAAGCCGCTACTCCCCGTCGCGGAAGGTCAGGAGGTCGCGGTAGTCCGTGTCGCGCGTGCTGCCCGTCTTCGAGAACGGGTTCACCGAAGCAGGACACCTCATCCTCAAGATCTACCTCCTCGACGAAACCAAGGTCGATTTAGGAGACGCAACGTTACTACAGCGCAGGGAAAACGGCCCGCCGAATAAAATCGGATCGATCCCCCGTCTTTCGGTCGATTGCCACCACCATGGATGCCGGAAAGCGCACGGTAACTGCAACAAGCGGCTCATCAGCAACAACGCCAGGCCTGACATGGATGCGCTCAAGACGACCCGTCCAAGTCTCTTGCTCAAACTCTACGCTCTCGCGCTCGATATCTTCGTCTGTCAGGACCGATCCATCAGCTAGTTTGTACTCAGTCATTATCTAGAACCTCCCTCTCAGACAAACCATGCTTGAGAGCATTACGGTGGACAATTGCCATGGAAGTATCCTCTCCTCCAGGCAGAGTTTGTCATACTCATTGCATGACAAACTCTGCCTTGATACGTTCCCCACCCCATGCTCATCGGCAAAGCTCAAGGCCATAAGCGAAATAAGCTTCTAACACCGAACAATTCCTACCGCTACCCATCAGACCTCTCCAGCAACATCCGTAAGTCATCGATGGGCGGCAGAGCATCGAGCAACTCTCGTGGCATATCCTTCGACGTCTTATAGGTGGCCACACCCATGGGTTTTGTGAAGTCTTGGATCACATAGTCAACAAATCCCTTGTCCATGTCTTTGCAAAGCACAAGGCCTATGGAGGGATTCTCGTGCTCGCGACGCTCAAAGTCGTCCAGGATGCGTAGATAGCCAGAGAGCTGGCCGAGATAGGCCGGCTTGAAGGGGCCGCTCTTGAGCTCGACTGCAACTAAACAGTTGAGGTCGCGGTTGAAGAACAGGAGGTCGGTGTACTGATCGATGCCAAAGGCGTCGAGATGGTACTGGTTTCCCACAAACGCGAAGGCTCGACCGAACGTCATGATGAACTGCTTGATATTCTGCACGATGCCTTGCTCTAACACGCGCTCGTCGACATCCTCCGCATCGCGCACCCCGAGTTCCTCAACATTGATAAAGTCGAGCAGATACTCGTCCTTGAACGTGGCGATAGCGCGCAGCGCCTGCTGACCCTTTGGCAGCGTTGAGAGGAAGTTGTTGGAGACCTCTCCTTGATGATGAAAGTCGTCCGCCTTCAGCGAGCGTTTGAGCGCCTCCACACTTAAGTGCTCAAATGCGCACTTGTGAATGTAGAAGAGCCGCTCGTCAAGGGTCTTAGCACCTGCAAGGATATACCGATGATGGGTAAACCCAATCGCTAAAAAATCATCGAGAGAACATGTGTTTGAATTCGGCACTTGCAAGTGACGAATTTGCAGAAGGCCACCGTCTGAAGATTCGTCACTCACGAGTGACGAATCGAGAAACGCCTGTTCATCGCCCGGAGCAGACCAAGCTTCAAAGAAGATTCGCATATATTTGAGACTTGTTGTGGAGAAGCCCCTGAGTCCTGGCAGCTCCTTCCGCAATTGTTCGCTGATGGTTTTGAGCGCGTTGGTTCCCCACGTGCCATTGCGCGTGTTGGCGGAGACGTAGCCTCCCACGGCGAAATAGAGCTGCAGCTGCTGAGCGTTGGCGCTCTTCGCCGCAGCATACTGCGCACGCAATATCGCCGTCTTGATGGTCTGAACTTCCTCACGATAGCCCGTAATCTCTGACATCATGGCGTCCTCCTCTTCTTACGAACTTGTGTTCCATGACGCGTTCTATGCTATCAACGCGTGCGGACACAAAATTGCGCGTACCATAGAGGCGTTTTCTGCTTCGCCTCGTTTGGGAGATGTATGTCCAAACCCTCATCCGCACTCGACGCCAGCTCTTGCGATGTTTACGCCGACTCCGCGCGCCACCCTCTCACGAGCACATGGTGCATAGCTGCGCTCGCCCTCATCTGCTGCGCGCTCTGGGGCAGTGCGATCCCCTGCATCAAGATCGGCTACGAGCTTCTCGGCATCCAAAACGGCGACGTACCATCGGAGTTTCTCTTCGCTGGCGTGCGCTTTATGCTTGCCGGCGCTATCGCACTTGCCGCTGCAGTCATAACAAGACGTCGCTTGCCTCGCGTCTCACGCACGGGATGGCCACTCGTTATCAGACTCTCGCTTGCCCAAACTATCGTGCAGTACGCCTTCTTTTATATCGGCGTTTCAAACGCTTCGGGTGTGCGCGGCTCAATCGTCAACGCTATGAACACGTTTCTCTGCGTGTTGATGGCAGCGCTCGTGTTCCGGCAAGAACGGCTCACTGCGCGCAAAGTCCTCGGCTGCGCTATAGGTTTTGCCGGAGTCGTTATCGTCAACCTCACCGGTGGCGATAGCGGCGGCGCCGTCACGCTCACAGGCGAGGGCTTCATCCTTATTGCCGCTGTCTCCTACGCTGTCTCGTCTGCCCTCATCCACACCTACTCCCAGCGCGAGGACCCCGTGGCGCTCAGCGGCTACCAGTTTATCAGCCCTAGTCATCGCTCAAAGCCCCTTCGGCAGCACACGGTGCAGCCAAGTCACCGCAGGCCGGGGCGGGAGGGGCCGAGTTTCCTCCTGAGCGACTCAGCTTGCAGCCGGAGCGAAAGGGGGAAATCTCGGCCCCTCCCGCCCCGGCCGGCCAGGTCAACTACACCGTGTGCTGCGGCAGGTCCTGCAGGGCGATGACGTCCATGCCCATGTCGTTGGCGCTACCGTGGCCCTGCTGGTCTTCGCGCACGGCCTCGATGGCACTCACGTACGTGTTGGCCGCGGACATCGCGGTCACGCAGGTCACGCCGCGACGCACTGCCTCGGTGCGCAGCAGATAACCGTCGCCACGCGAGCCCGGGCCGTATGGCGTATTGACGATCACCGCGATCTTGCCGTCGGCGATGAGGTCACCGATGTTGGGACGCTCGCCGTCGTGCGGGCCGCTGATCTTCTCCACGACTTCGCACGTCACGTTGCCGCCGCGCAGCACGCGCGCCGTACCCTCGGTGGAGCAGATATCAAAGCCCAGGTAGCGCAGGATACGGGCGACCGAAAGGATATGACGCTTGTCGCGGTCGCACACGCTAATGAACACCTTACCGGCGCTCGGGTCGGGCAGCTTGTAGTCAATCGCCAGCTGCGTCTTGGCGTATGCCTCGGGATAGCTCTTGGCGATACCCATGACCTCGCCCGTCGACTTCATCTCGGGCCCCAGGATAACGTCAGCGCCCGGGAAACGACCCCAGGGCATAACGGCTTCCTTCATGCAGAACCAGTCCAGCTGGCGCTCATCGCTCGGCAGGCCCAGGCTCGCGATGGAATCGCCTGCCATGATACGCGCCGCGCACTTGGCCAGCGGCACGCCGGTGGCCTTGGAGATAAACGGCACGGTGCGGCTCGCGCGCGGGTTTGCCTCGATCACGTAGACGGTCTCGCCCTTGATGGCATACTGCACATTGACCAGGCCGCGTACGCCCAGCGCCATCGCGATACGGCGCGTGGTCTCGCGAAGCTTTGCCTGCAGGCTCTCGCTAAAGCTGAACGGCGGGATGCAGGTCGCAGAGTCGCCGGAGTGAATACCGGCCTCCTCGATATGCTCCAGAATGCCGCCGATGTAGACCTCTTCGCCATCGCACAGGGCGTCGACATCGGACTCAATCGCACCCTCCAAGAAGCGGTCCAGATACACCGGGTAGTCGGGGCTAATGCGCGCGGCCTCGGCCATGTAATCGCGCAGATGCTCGGCATCGTAGGCGATCATCATGCCGCGGCCGCCCAGCACGTAGCTCGGACGCACCAGCAGCGGGTAACCGATATGCGCGGCCACGGCCTCGGCCTCCTCAAACGAGGTTGCCTGGCCCGCCGGCGGATACATAATGCCCAGCTTGTCGAGCAGGGCGGCAAAGCGCTCGCGGTCCTCGGCAAAGTCGATGGCATCGGGCTTGGTGCCCATGATGTTCACGCCGCTTTCCTCGAGCATGCGCGCCAGCTTAAGCGGAGTCTGGCCGCCGAGCGTCACCACGACGCCGTCGGGTCGCTCAACGTCGATAACGTCCATGACGTCCTCGTAGGTGAGCGGCTCAAAGTACAGACGGTCGGACGTGTCATAGTCGGTCGAGACGGTCTCGGGATTGCAGTTGACCATGATGGTCTCAAAGCCGCGGGCCGCCAGCGCGTAGCTCGCGTGCACACAGCAGTAATCGAACTCGATACCCTGGCCAATGCGGTTGGGGCCGGCGCCCAGGATCATCGCCTTGGGCTTGTCCGCCGGCGTGGTCTCGTCGGGAGCCACGCACTTCTTGGCATCCGGGCTCGTGCGGTAGATGTTCTCGTACGTCTTGTAGTGGTACTCCGTGGCGCTCGAGAACTCCGCAGCGCAGGTATCGACCGTCTTCATGCTGGGAACCACGCCCAGGCCCTTGCGATAGGCGCGCACAAAGCGCTCGTCCGAGCTGGTCAGCGCGGCGATCTCGGCGTCGCTCGTGCCGTACTGTTTGAGCAGGCGCATCGCGTCGGCGTCGATATCCTCCACACGCAGGCCGCGGATGCTCTCCTGGACCTGCACCATGTCATTGATACGGTTGAGGTACCACGGATCGATACCGCAGATGGCATGGATGCGAGCGATGTCCCAGCCACGGCGCAGGGCCTCGACCACAAAGAAGATGCGGTGCTCGGTCGGCGTTGCCACGGCTTGAGCGAGCTCATCGTCGCTCAGTTTGTCGGCACCTTCCTTGCCACCGGCACAAATGCCCTGATGCCCGTCCTCCAGCGAACGCATGGCCTTGCCAAAGGCCTCCTCAAAGGTGCGGCCGATCGCCATGATCTCGCCCACGGCCTTCATGCGTGTGGTGAGCGTGGGGTCGGTACCCTTGAACTTCTCGAAGGCAAAGCGCGGCACCTTGACCACACAGTAGTCGATTGTGGGCTCAAAGCAGGCGGGCGTAGCCTTGGTGATGTCGTTGACAATCTCGTCGAGCGTGTAGCCCACGGCCAGGCGCGCGGCGGCCTTGGCGATGGGGAAACCCGTGGCCTTGGAAGCGAGGGCGGACGAGCGGCTCACGCGCGGGTTCATCTCGATGACGATCAGGCGGCCGGTCTGGGGATTCACGGCAAACTGCACGTTGGAGCCGCCGGTCTCGACGCCGATCTTCTCCAGAATGGCGAGCGAGGCCACGCGCATGCGCTGATACTCAAGGTCGGAGAGCGTCTGCGCCGGCGCCACGGTGATGGAGTCGCCGGTATGCACGCCCATGGGGTCGAGGTTCTCGATGGAGCACACGATGATGCCGTTGCCGGCGTGATCACGCATGACCTCCATCTCGTACTCTTTCCAGCCCTCGATGGACTCCTCGACCAGCACCTCGTGGGCAGGCGAGAGCTCCAAGCCCTGGCTCACGATGGAGACGAGCTCCTCGTGGGTGTGAGCGATGCCGCCGCCGGCGCCGCCGAGGGTAAAGCTCGGGCGCAGTACGCAGGGATAACCCACGCGCTCGGCGATAGCCTCGGCGTCGGCCACGCTGTAGGCATAGCCCGAGCGCGCGACCTCCAGGCCAATCTCGGCCATGGCCTCGTTAAAGAGCTTGCGGTCCTCGCCGCGCTCGATAGCGGCCAGGTCGCAGCCGATCATCTCGACGCCGTACTTGTCGAGCGTACCGTCCTTTGCCAGCTCGACGGCGGCGTTCAGACCGGTCTGGCCGCCCAGCGTGGGCAGCAGCGCGTCCGGGCGCTCTTTCTTGATTACGCGCTCGATAAATTCGGCGGTGATGGGCTCGACATAGGTGCGGTCGGCAAGACCCGGGTCGGTCATGATGGTCGCCGGGTTGGAGTTGACCAGGATGACCTCAAAGCCATCCTCCTTGAGCACCTTGCAGGCCTGGGCGCCGGAGTAGTCAAACTCGCAGGCCTGGCCGATAACGATGGGGCCCGAGCCAATGACGAGGATGCGCTTGATGTCAGTACGTTTAGGCATGTTAGTTCTCCTCGGTCTCAGTCTCGGCGAAATTCCAGCCGGCAAGGCGGTCCTTCGCGGTGTCGATGTCCAGGTAGTTCTCCTCGCCGTCCATGAGTCGCGTAAAGGCGGTAAAGAGATAGTGGGCATCGGTGGGGCCAGGCGAGGCCTCGGGGTGGTACTGGACCGAGAAGCACGGGGCGTCGAGCAGCTGGATGCCCTCGGCGGTGCCGTCGTTGAGGTTCACATGTGTCAGGCGAATGCGGCCAAAGCGCTCGTTCATCACGACCGGCGCGATTCCGCGGCGCACCCAGACGCGCAGATCTCCATCGGCCGCATGCTCGGTCTCGCCGCCGGAAAGCTCGGGGACAAGCTTGCCCAAGCTGGGAAACAGCAGGCCAAAGCCATGGTTTTGCGCGGTGATCTCCACGCGACGGCTTACCAGGTTCATGACCGGCTGGTTGCCACCGCGGTGACCGAACTTAAGCTTTTCCATCTGGGCACCGCAGGCCAGGCTGATCATCTGGTGACCAAGGCAAATGCCAAAGACCGGTACCTTGCCGATCAGCTGCTGCACCTGCTCGTAGGTCTCCACCACGGCGTCGGGGTCGCCGGGGCCATTGGACAAAAAGACACCGTCGGGATTCATGTCGAGCACCTCACTCGCGGGCGTATCCCACGGCACGACGGTAAGGTCGCAGCCGGCGCGAACCAGCCCCTCCAGAATGCCGCGCTTCACACCGCAGTCGTAGGCGACCACTTTGTGACGGGCAGGAGCGGCAGCCGCAAGCGCAAAGTCATGCGTGGCAGGCAGGTCGGCGGCCACAAACTCGTGAGGTACGGGGCAACTTACGGTCTTGACCAGGTTCTCGCCTACCAGCGTGGGCGCAGCGGCCAGACGCTCGACAAGCTCGTCGACGTCGAAGACCTCGGTCGAGATAATGCCCATCTTGGAACCATTGTCGCGCAGATGGCGCACTAGAGCGCGGGTGTCGATACCCTCGATAGCGACGATGCCGTGAGCGCGCAGGTACTCCGGCACGCTGACGGCCGAGCGCCAGTTAGAAGGCGTGGCGCACATGTCGCGAACGATCATGCCGCGCATAGCCGGAGCGCTCGCGGGGCGCACGGCGTCGCCGGGGAAGGCCGACTGGACGTCGGTCTCGTCGATACCGTAGTTGCCGATCTGCGGATAGGTCATGGTTACGATTTGGCCGGCATAACTCGGGTCGGTCATGACCTCAAAGTAGCCCTCGAGCGAGGTGTTGAAGCAGACTTCACCGGTCGCGGTGCCCTCGGCGCCGCATGCACGTCCATAAAAAATGGTCCCATCCTCAAGATACAGGATGCAGGGACCGCAGGTGCCCTTGCTGGTTTTGGCCAGCATACGCTGGCAAAGCTCGCTGGGCGCGAAGGTGCGGGCGGCAGCGCCCGCGGTATGGTTGTTCGCCATAGTTCTCCTTCCCGGTCTCACAGGACCGGTTTAAAGGTGTGTAGTTAGGCCTCGCGGTATTGTAACCGCAAGCATGCCTCATGGCGTTAATTTCATCGAAATGTTTACGAAATGATAATTATGACTTTCTATGCATAATGATTTTTTAATCCCCGTCCCAAAAAAATCATCCCGCGTGGGCTTGCGGCTCACGCGGGACGATGGCGTCTTACTTTTTCTTGTCCTGTTCCAGCAGATCGGACGGCGTTCGGTCGGGCTTGCCGCCGCGGAAAATCTCGCGGCCATGCAGACGATGCTCCAGGTCACGTTCGGCCTTTTCCTCGTCAATCTTGGTCTGGCTCACCACCGGGTCCTCAATCAACGACGACACCGAGTTCACCTGTTTTTGAATGCGCTCGGCGATGGTGTCATCCATACTCACGATGCGCATCTTCCAGTCGATACTCGTGGCGTTGGATGAGCTCTTGGTCCACACGAACGTCAGGATGGCGCTCTGATGACCCCGCGCAGGAAACATGCCAAAGAAGGAATCGTGCTGAATGTTGCTATCCTCGTCGATATAGGCGTGAACGTTATACACCACGCGGTCGATCTTATCGTTGAGCAACGCGTTGGTCGCAAGCGCCGCGGCCTGAATCTGCCCGTTGGACAGCAGCTCGAGCTCGTTGGCAGACGATGTGTCCAACACCGTCACCTCGACCGTGCCCGTGCGTTCATCGGCTTCATCGACGGTAAAGTCGAGCGGGAACTGCGTAAAGCCGTTGCCCCATTCAAGTCCGCCCTTGAGCGCGGTCGAAACGGTATCGACCGAAACGCTCTCGGACAGGTTGGCGGTGTTCAGACGACGCATCACGCCGTAGCCAATCTGCATGCCCACGATCAGCACCAAAATACCGATGACCACGGCCATCGCGGTCTTCGTAATGGTATGGCTCACCTGCGAGCCCGAAGGATCGTCCTCGGACAGCGGGTCGATATGTTTTGCCTGGCTCGCGCGGTCCTCGCTGCGCAGCTGCGCTAGCGCCGCTTTGTCACCGCGCTTGGCCGCAGCCTCCTTCTCACGCATGCGCTCGGTACGCTTTTTGGCGAGCGTGGGATCCAAGACGCCGGATGCATCGATTTCGGAGAATAACTCCGTCACTTCTTCCGGAGTCAAAGGGTTCTTGTCAGCCATAAACTTCCTGTCATATCAATCAGTCGAGCTCGTGCGCACGCGCACCTTCGAACTGCATTCGATAGTAACGGGCATAGGTGCCGCCACGGGCGAGAAGCTCCTCGTGCGTGCCACGCTCCACAACGCGACCATGCTCAACGGTCGCAATCTCATCGGCATGCTTAATGGTCGAAAGACGGTGGGCGATGATAATCGTGGTGCGGCCGCGTGCCAGCTCTTCGAGTGACTCCTGCACCGCCTCCTCGCTCTCGTTATCCAAAGCACTCGTCGCCTCGTCCAAGATCAAGATTTTGGGGTTCTTGAGGAACACGCGCGCGATGGCAACACGCTGCTTCTGTCCGCCCGAAAGACGGCTACCGCGCTCGCCCACGACCGTGTTATAGCCCTGCGGAAGCGACTCGATAAAGGCATCGATGTTGGCGCGACGGGCGGCCTCGGCGATCTCTTCTGCCGTAGCGCCCGGCTTGCCGTAGGCGATGTTCTCGCCAATCGTACCGTCAAATAGATAGACATCCTGCTGCACCAGGCCGATGGCGCGGCGCAGGCTCTGCTGCGTCACATCGCGCACGTCCTGACCGTCGATGCTAATGGATCCGGCAGCCACGTCATAAAAGCGCGGCAGCAGCGAACAGGTCGTGGACTTGCCGCCGCCCGAAGGGCCAACCAAAGCGATGGTCTGGCCGGGCTTGATAGACAGGTCCATGTGGTCGATAACAGGACGCTCATCGGCATCGCCCTCGCCCAGCTCAACATCCTCGTAGTTAAAGCACACGTCGTGATACTCCACGACGCCGGCAGTCACCTGCAGATCCGTAGCGCCCGGCTTGTCCTGGATATCCGGCGCGGTCGAGAGCACCTCGTCCATACGCTTAAAGCCGGCGATGGCCTTCTGATACGTTTCGGCCGAATTGACGAGCGTCTCGAGCGGCGTGCAGAACAGCGAAATATAGAGTGCAAAGGTCGCCATATCGACCGCCTGCAGCTGTCCCTGGGCGACCAGCCAGCCGCCCAGCAGCACCACGATCACATAGAGCACACCCGAGAGCAGGCCATACGTCGCGGTATAGACGCCCATGGCGTGATACATGTTCTCCTTGGACGAAAGATAGCGATTGTTGGAGGCGCGGAACTTGAAACGTTCGGTCTCCTCATTGGCAAAGCTCTTGACCACGCGCATGCCCGCCAGCGAATCCTGCAGCTGCGCATTGATGCCGCTGATCTTCTTGCGGTTGTCGCTAAAGACCTCGCGCATGCGCATGTTCTGCCAAAACATGATGACCGCAAACGCCGCCGTCACCACGGCCATGGCGAGCGCCAGCACCGGGGCGATGGTAAAGAGGATCACAAACGAGCCGATAATCTCGATACCGCAGATGATGATCCACTCGGGTACGTGATGCGCCGCCTCGCAGATATCGAACAGGTCGTTGACCACGCGGCTCATCATGTCGCCCGAGCTGTTGCGGTCGAAGTACGCAAAGCTAAAGCGCTCGTACTGGTCAAACAGGTCCTCGCGCATTTTGGACTCCATGCGCGCGCCCATCACGTGGCCCCAATAGCTCACAAAGTATCGGCAGGCGCAGCGGATGACATACATCAGCACCAAGCCCACCGCGATCATGCCGAGCGCCTGCATAATGGCAGCCTGACCCTGAGTAAATAGCCCACCGGTCAAATTGCGCAGGATAATGGGGAACGCCAGGTCAATGGCGGCAAGCACCAGAGCACAAACAGTATCAGCAACAAAAAGCCCCATCTGGGGCTTGTAATACGAAAGAAACCTCTTCAGCATGTGATCCTCAAAGAAATATCAGCAACGTAAGGCCCTGGGACAAAGCAATCAGTAGTACTTGTCCCAGGGCTATCCCCACTCGTTAAAGCTCCGCGCCCCCAAGGCGGTGCGCGATGCTATCGCAGGCCAAGGCGCCCACGACGGTCTTAGCATCTTCGATCTTGCCGTCGAGCACGGCGTCGATCAGCTCGTGCAGCGGAACGAGGTCCACGTTGACGAACTCGTCATCATCGGGGTTGGGCGCATCAAACTCGAGCTTGGTAGCCAAGTAGATGTGAATGATCTCGTCGCAAAAACCGCAGGACGTGACAATCGACGTCAAAAAGCGAATGCGACCAGCCCTAAAGCCCGTCTCCTCATGCAGCTCGCGCTTGGCGCAATCGAGCGGGTCCTCGCCTGGGTCGAGCTTGCCGGCGGGAACCTCGACCGTCACGCGGTCGATGGCGGTGCGGTACTGACGCACCAGTACGATCTTGCCGCTCTCGGTCAGTGCCACAACGGCCGCCGCACCCGGATGGCGAACGATATCGCGGGCGCTACGGCGACCGTTGGGCAGTTCAACCTCAAGACGGTGGACGTCGAGGATCTTGCCCTTCCAGGCGCACTCCTCCGAAAGAATCTTCTCGTGCAGCTCGGCATCGTGCGGGTCGTCGTCGCCCAGCACCAGCGCCGGCTCGTCAGCGACCTCGCCACCAGGCTCGCCCTCGGCGTGCCCATACATGCGGCTGTCCTCTTCGACGATCTGCGCGTCCACGAGCTCTTCGTTCTTCTCGTCCATCCGTCTCATCCCTCTCGGACTTTAGGCATCCCAGGCGTCGCGGCCACGCAGCGCGCGCAGGCCGATGTCATGACGCAGGGTCTTGCCCTCAAAATCAATCTTCTCGCAGGCCTCGTAGGCAAGGTTGCGAGCGTTCTCGAACGTGTCGCCCAGCGCGGTCACGGCAAGCACTCGGCCGCCGTTGGTCACGAGCTGACCGTCCACCACGGCGGTGCCGGCATGGTACACGGTCACGTTCTCCATGGACTCGGCGTCGGCGATGCCGGTGATGACTTTGCCCTTCTCGTAGCTGCCGGGATAGCCCGCGCTCGTCAGAACAACAGCCACGGCCCACTCGTCACGCCAATCGAGCTCAATCTGATCAAGCTCGCAGTTGGCGCAGGCGAGCATAACCTCGACCAGGTCGTTCTTGAGGCGCGGCAGCACGACCTGCGTCTCGGGGTCGCCAAAGCGGGCGTTGAACTCCAGAACCTTGGGGCCGGCGGGGGTGAGCATAAAGCCGCCGTACAGGCAGCCGCGGTAGTCGATGCCCTCGGCAGCGAGCTCGGCCACGGTCTGCTCCATGACCTCCACCATGGTGGCGTGCTCCTCGTCGGTCACGATGGGTACCGGGCTGTAAACGCCCATGCCACCGGTGTTGGGGCCAAGGTCGCCCTCGAGCGCACGCTTGTGGTCCTGCGAAGTGGCCATGGGGCGCACGGTCTTGCCGTCGGTAAAGGCCAGCAGCGAGCACTCGGGGCCAACCAGCATCTCCTCAATGACAACGGTATTGCCAGCATCACCAAAGGCTCCGCCAAAGCACTCACGCACGGCCTCTTCGGCCTGCTCGAGCTCAGTCGCCACGATAACGCCCTTGCCTGCGGCCAGGCCGTCTGCCTTCACGACCAGCGGGGCGCCCTGCTCGCGCACGTAGGCGAGAGCTGAAGCCTCGTCGGTGAACGAGCCATAGGCGGCCGTCGGAATGCCGGCACGCTCCATGAGCTGCTTGGAGAACAGCTTGGAGCCCTCCATCTGGGCGCCCTCGGCACCCGGGCCAAAGCAGGGAATACCCGCCGCGCGCACGGCGTCGGCCACGCCCGCCACGAGCGGAGCCTCGGGGCCAATTACCACGAGTCCGCATCCGTGGCTCTGGGCAAACGCCGCCACGGCCGCAGGATCGCAATCGTCGAGAACAACGTTCTCGCCGCAGCTCGCGGTGCCGCCGTTACCCGGCGCGATGTAGAGCTTGCCGGCGCGCGGTGATGCTGCGAGCTTTGCTGCCAGAGCATGCTCGCGGCCGCCGCTGCCCAACAACAGGATGTCGATGGTTTGAGTGTCCGCCTTCAAGGGTGCCTCCTCTATGGATGAACGGCCCGCTCCGCGCGAGCCCTTTGCAAGCAAATATACCCCTCGGCCGCCCGCCTGGGCTGCAAAGGGGTATATCGCAATAACCGAATAGTGCCGATTACTTCCAGAATCGGTTGATGATCTGCTCGCGACCGGCGCCGACGCCAATGAACGTCACGCGGGTGTGTGCCAGATCCTCGATAAACGCCACGTAGTCCTGAGCCTCCTGCGGCAGCTCGTCAAAGCTGCGGCAACCGGTGATATCGCACTTCCAGCCCGGGAGCTCCTCGTAGATGGGCTTGGCATGCTCAAAGCGCACCTGATGCTCGGGCACACTCGTGTAACGCTCGCCGTCGACGTCGTAGGCAACGCACACCTTGATGGTATCGAAGGCCGAAAGCACGTCGAGCTTGGTCATGGCGATATCGGTGAGGCCGTTGACACGCGAGGCGTAGTTGGCGATGGGGCCATCGAACCAACCGCAGCGACGGCGACGGCCGGTGGTCACGCCGTACTCATAGCCCTCCTCGGTCAGCGTATGGCCGGCCTCGGACTCATAGGAAAGCTCGGTGGGCATGGGGCCCGAACCGACGCGGGTGATATAGGCCTTCATGACGCCCAGCACGCGGTCGACATTCTTCATACCGACGCCGGAGCCGGTGATGGCACCGCCGGCGGTGCAGTTGGAAGACGTCACGTACGGATAGGTGCCGTGGTCAATGTCGAGCAGCGTTGCCTGGGCGCCCTCGAACAGCAGGTCCTTGCCCTCGTCGATCATGTTGTTGAGCAGCAGGCTCGTCTCGGTGATGTAGGGGCGCAGGCGCTCGGCCATGGGCAGGTACTCGTCGCAGATCTGGTCCACGGTGTAGGTGGGCAGGTGGTAGATGAGCTCCAGCTCGGGATTCACGCGGGCAAGAGCGGTCTCCAGCTTGTCGCGGAACAGCGCCTCGTCCAGCATGTCCTGCATGCGCAGGCCGATGCGGGCCATCTTGTCCTGGTAGCACGGACCGATGCCGCGCTTGGTGGTACCAATGTTCTTCTTGCCGAGCTTCTGCTCAAAAGCACCATCCAGATCGATGTGGTACGGCATGATGATGTGCGCGTTGCCACTGATCTTGAGGTTCTTGGTGGTGATGCCGTCGGCCTCGAACATGTCAATCTCCTCAAGGACAACCTTGGGGTTGACGACGCAGCCGTTACCGATCACCGACATATGGTCGGAATACATGATGCCGGAGGGCACCTGGTGCAGGCCGTACTTCTTGCCGTTGACGACGATGGTGTGACCGGCGTTGTTGCCGCCCGAGTAGCGCACGACGGCATCGAAGTCGCCGGCGACCAGGTCGCAAATCTTACCCTTGCCCTCATCGCCCCACTGGGCACCGACCAAAACGGTTGACGGCATGTTTACTCCTTACATTCATGGACTGTCTACGCGCCACGCCGGCACGCAGAAGCACAAAACATTCCCAGTATACCCGTGCAACGGGCGCCTGTCCTACTCCTCGGCATGTGCCCCATCAAGCTCATAGAACTTGGTGGATGCCGGCAGGAACATCAGGTCGACGTCGCCGATCGGGCCCGAACGGTTCTTGGCCACGACGATACGCGTAACGCCCTCGTCGGGTCGATCGTCGCGCGAGGCTTCGGCCTCGTCGGCGGAGCGGTCCAAGAACATGACGATATCGGCGTCCTGCTCGATAGAGCCCGATTCACGAAGGTCGGAAAGCTGCGGACGCTTGCCGGTACGGGATTCGACCTGACGCGAGAGCTGCGACAGCGCGATGAGCGGAATCTTGAGCTCCTTGGCCATGATCTTCAGACCACGCGACATCTCCGAAACCTCGACGGTACGGCTCTCGGAGCGGCGTCCCGGCGGAGGACTCACCAGCTGCAGGTAGTCCAGGATGATGATTGCCTTCTCCTTGTTATGGAGCATGCGGCGGCTCTTGGCGCGAATCTCGGTCACTGTGGTGCCGGGCGTATCGTCAATCAGAATATCGAGCTTGGACAAGGTCTGCGTGGCCTCGTTGATATTGGCCCACTGCTCGGGGCTAATGCGACCCATGCGGAAGTCACTGATCGAGATCATGGCATAGGCGCAAATCAGACGCTGGGCAATTTCCTTACCCGACATCTCCAGCGAGAAGAAGCCGACGGTATAACCAGCAGCGGCAGCGTTGAGCGCCAGGTTCAGAGCGAACGACGTCTTACCTACAGCAGGACGGGCGCCGATGATGATGAGCTGGCCCTCGCGAAAACCCATGAGCATGCGGTCGAGTGACGGAAAGCCCGTGGGCACGCCCGCAGCCTGGCCACCGGCCTGGCACACTTCCTCGGCCTCGTTATAGGCCTCGACCATAAACTCGGTCAACGTCTTGTAGCTCGACTTGACCTCGCGCGCCGTAACCTTGAGCAGCTTGCTCTCGGCCAGCTCGACAACCTCTTTGGTGTCGGTGGGGGCGTTATATGCCAGCGCGTTGATCTCGTTGGTGGCGCCGATCAGCTCGCGCAGCATCGAGTCGCGGCGAACGATGGCGGCATGGTGCTGCCAGTTGACGAGCGACAGGGTCTGACCCATCAACTCCAAAATGTACGCCTCGCCGCCCACGGCATCGAGCTTGTTGATGCTTCGCAGGTAATCGATCAGCGAGATGGAGTCGATGGGAATGCGGCTGTTGTACATATCGACCATCGCAGTATAGATGGTCTTATGAATGGGCCGGTAGAAGTCATCGGGCTGCAGCTCGACCTGGGCCTCTTCGACCACCTCGGGCGATAGCAGCATAGCGGCCAGTACATTGGCCTCTGCATCTTGGTTTTGGGGAAGACCCAACTTTGAGCCGCGGTCCTCGACCGTCAGCCCGGTCTCCCTATCGTCATATGCCATGAGCATCCTCATTCATATCGCTTGCGAGCATCCATAGTATCAGCCACGATCCCAAAACGCGCCGCGCGCCGCCAATCATCACCGAACCAAACGGATAAACGGTCCTGTATATAGGACTTCGACGCAACGTTCACCATGACACTCACTCAGCGCAAAAAACAAAAGGGCGCCCTGGTCTCCCAGAGCGCCCTTCTTAGAACAAGATTGTTGCGTTGCAGCAAATGCTACTCGGCAGCAGCCTCAGTCTCGACCTCGGCGGTCTCGGCCTCGGCGACCTCAGCGGCCTCCTCGACCTCAGCCTCGGCAGCGAGCTCCTCGGCGGTAACGCCGACGAGAACGACAACCTCGGCCTTGATCTCGCGGTACAGCGAGATGGCAACGGTGTGGGCACCGGCAACCTTGATGGGCTTACCGAGCTCGACGCGCTTGCGGTCGATGTCCATACCGAGCTGAGCCTTGATGGCATCAGCGATCATAGCGGCGGTAACGGAGCCAAAGAGGATGCCCTCGTCGCCGACCTTGACGTCAACGGTGACCGTCTTGCCCTCGAAGGCAGCCTTGGTCTCGTTGGCGGTAGCCAGACGGACGGCCTCGCGCTTGGCGATGTTGTTGCGACGCTCGTCAAGCTGCTTGAGGTTGCCCTTGGTGGCGGCAACAGCGAGCTTCTTGGGGAACAGGAAGTTCTCAGCGTAACCCTGAGCGACCTCTACGACGTCACCCTCGCCGCCCTTGCCCTTGATCTCATCGAGAAGAATAACCTTCATGATGCGTCTCCCTTCTTAGCCGCGGTCGCGGTTGCCACGAGAGGAAACCACGGGGACGGTGTACGGCAGGAGAGCCATCTCGCGGGCGCGCTTGATGGCGTTGGCGATGTCATGCTGATGCTGCGTGCAAGCGCCAGTGACGCGACGGGGCTTGATCTTGCCACGGTCGGTCATGTACTTACGGAGAAGCTGAGTGTCCTTATAGTCAATGAACTCAGTGTTCTCCTTGCAGAACTGGCAGTACTTACGACGCGGCTGACGTGCAGAAAAATCATTAGCCATGTCAAAATACCTTTCATTTGGCAACTTCGGCGAACCGAAGCCGCCTCTCACTCAAAAATAGGTGAACAACCCCTAGAACGGGATGTCCTCATCGTAGACGTCGACCGCGGGCGGCGTAGCCACCGGTGCGGCAGGACGTGCTGCGGGCGCGGGAGCTGCGGGGGCGTAACCGCCCTGATCGTAGCCACCCTGGCCACCACGGGAGCTCATAAACTCGATCTCATCGACGATGACCTCAAGCTTGCTCCTGCGCTGACCGTCGCGCTCCCAAGAGCTGTAGCGCAGCTTGCCCTCGATCGCGACCTTGTTTCCCTTTGCCAGGAAACGGCTCACGGCCTCGGCGCGGGTGCCGAACATGGTGCAGTCGACAAAGTTGGGATAGTCCTCCCACTCGCCAGTCTGCGCGTTGCGGCGACGATCGTTCACGGCGACGCCAAAGGACAGAACCTGGGTTCCGCCGGCGGTGGCGCGCAGCTCGGGATCGCGGGTGAGGTTACCGGTGATGTTCACTCGATTGATGCTCATAACTCACTACTTCCTCTTGGGGCACAAGCCCAGTCCAAAACGACAGTCTTACTCCTGGTCGTCGCGACGGACGATCATGTGGCGGACCACAGCGTCGGTGATGCGCAGGACGCGATCAAGCTCGGCGATCTGGGTAGGATCTGCGTGGAAGTTGATGAGGGTGTAGTCACCATCGGTGAGGTCGTTGATCTCGTAGGCGAGCTTGCGCTTGCCCCACTCGTCAACGGAGTCGACCTTGCCAGCGCCCTCAGCGATCGTGGTATCGATACGCTTCATAACAGCGAGACGAGTCTCGGGGTCGAGCGACGGGTCAACAAAGAACAGCAGTTCATAAGCCTTCATATTGTCACCTCCTCTGGGCAAATGTGGCTTCAGGTCGTGAAGGTGCGCCTGAAGCAGGAAAAGACTTGGTAATAATATCTTTCAACCTCCTAGGCTGCAAGAATTTGCAGCTACAACCTCATGACCTCCACATATGCCCATACTCGCACGACGTTTCATGCGCATTCCAACCAAATGCTTACCAAAAGCTTGACGAATCTGTGGACACGATACGGTGCCGTGGGGACAAGCTGAGCCAAGCCACAGGTCAACGGGCACAAGGCTGTGGTCGCAAAATGCATACCAGTGGTCCACAGCACCACCCAAAGATTTTTAAATTCATTGCCAAGTCGCTTATGAATACCCCTTTTGAACAATTGAGTTGATCAACCACGCTGGTCGGAAGCCGTTTTTTTTGGCACCTCAAACCCCACTGCAACGCCAAGCGCGGCCGAGCGTTTTAAAAAATGCCAACTTTTCTGTTTGCACTTTGCGATTCCTCGTGTATACTGACTTTCGCATTTAACGGAGAGTTGTCCGAGTGGCCGAAGGAGCACGATTGGAAATCGTGTAGGCGTCAAAAGCGTCTCCAGGGTTCAAATCCCTGACTCTCCGCCAGTTAATTCCAAAGCAGGCCTTCGAGCCTGCTTTGTTTTTACCCCACGCGGAGGGGTGGCAGAGTGGTTGAATGCGGCGGTCTCGAAAACCGTTTGGCCTGTATAAGGTCACGAGGGTTCGAATCCCTCCTCCTCCGCCATTTTGGTTGAGAAAGCTCCCGAGAATGGGAGCTTTTTTGTTTTGAGTCCCTTACAAACAAACACGGCGAAGGAGGAGAGATTCGAGCCCGCCCCTCACCAAAAACATGTACGTCACCCTCCAAAACCGACAATTTTCGACATCTTTGGAGGCTGACGTACACGTTTGGATCGGGCTCGTGGGAGCGACGCTACTCGATAAGCGTCTCTTCGCCTTGTACGCTCTTCCAGTTGCGGATAAGTGCCTTGCGCAGTTCATTTTGCTTTCGTTGGTACTCGGTATCGGTGCATCGAGGCATGCCGAGTGCTTCGCGAATGTTGTTCATGGCACGGTGAAAGGCAAGCTGGCTGCCGAACTGAGCCGAAGTGAGCGTAACGATTCGATATCCCATTTGGGCGAGAACGGCCTCTCGTTCCGCATCTGCTCCCTTGCGCTCGAACTCATCGTGAAAGCCGCCCTTATATTCAATACCGAGCTCCCTGCGCTTATAGGTAACGAGCGTGTCGATTTTGAGCGTTCGAGCTTTGGCGCAGTGCCAAAGACGTTGAGGGATTTCAAGCGGTTTGTTGAGCTCGATGCCTCGAATGCCAACACCGCCTTCGCTTGTTGGGAGCGAGAGGGCGATTGCCGAAGCGGTCTCCATAGGCGAGGCAGAATGGTCGTAGATATGTCTGAGTGCGAGTCGCGCGCGTGTGGCACCGGGTTTGCCGGGGTGCATATCGAGCAGCTCGGTAATTTGTTCCTTGGACGCGGTGGCTGGTTGCTCGGTATAAGGGTCGGCGGGATTGAGCCCCATGCGATAATCGCCGCAAACTTCATAGCCGTATTCGAGGTATTCGATCCTATCCATCCACTCGGCAGCGAGCACGAAGGTGAAGGCTTCGTCGGTGATGAAGATTCCGGGCGTCAACTCGTCAATATGCTCGTAGGGAAGATTTTGTCCAAGAATGTGGCAGATGACGCCTTTGGTTCGAATTCGCTCGAATTCGAATACAACCGAGATGTCGATAGTCTTGAGCATATCGGGCGGAATGCCGCAGTCGGTAAGGGCTTGTCGTATGCGCGCAACGCGTTGCTGGGTGGAGATGCCTCGTGCGCCTATCTGGTAGTCGCGTTGTGCGAGAGGCTGCACCAAATTCTGAGGTGCATGATGAACGAGCCGTGCGGTTTTATGCGAAATGAGAACAGGGGTATCCATTGATGACCTCTCGCTTTGAGCCGATACCCAACTCTTATGTCCGTTGAAGTGGGGAAATATACTGGATGTGAGTAAATCGACTCATGCATGCCGCGCATGATATGCAAACGCGTACGTCACCCTCAAAAGATGCCGAAAAATGTCGTTTTTGGAGGCTGACGTACACGTTTTGGACCCCCGGCATTCCAACAACGCCACGCCCGCATCCAGTCCCGACCGTTTGCCGAGCAATAGGGTCGCAATCGGCGCCGAACATGTACTATGTACGGGCATTGTCAAAATCCGTAACCCAAAGGACCCCATCTTGCCCGTCGCCGCCGCTATGACCGTTACCCCACATGCCTCTGATGCCATGGTCGCTATCCCCTTTTGGCTCGAGATGTTCGCTGTTGTCGCTGCATCGATCTCGGGTGTACTGGTTGCGCGCGAGCACAAGCTCGACCTGGTGGGCGCGGTCGCGCTCGCGGTGGTCTGCGGCCTGGGCGGCGGCCTTTTGCGCGATATGACGCTGCAGGTGGGCAACGTCTACATCCTCAACCAGCCGATGGCGCTGCCGCTTTCCATTGCCACGGCAGCCATCATCTATATTTTCCCGGCAATCGTCGACAAGCCCGAAAAACTCATCCCCCTGCTCGACATCATCTCGGTCGGCATCTATGCCGCCACCGGAGCGGACAAGGCGCTTGTCTACGGCTTTGCGCCGGCGGTGTGCATCATGATGGGCTTTTTTACCGCGGTGGGCGGCGGCATGTTGCGCGACGGCTTTATGGGCGTGGTTCCGGGCATTTTCCAACGTACTAACTTTTATGCCATCGCCGCCATCGCCGGATCGACAAGCTATGTGTGTCTCGTTATGAGCGGCATCATGAGCAATGTCGCCGCGCTGGTCGTATGCGTTGTCGTGACCATGGGCCTGCGCTGGCTCTCGCTGCGCTTTGACATCAAAAGCCCCACCGAAGAAGACATCGCGCGCTTTTTGCACCGTAAAAAGTAGGCAGCACGACACAACCCCTCGAAATGCAACCGAGAGGTTCTTTTAGAGCGCCCACGCGTTGGGTACCCTGTTAGATGCATATCGAGCATCTAACGAAGGATTCACTATGCCCTGTAATCAATTCCCGTTGACCCAGCGCCGTAAAGCATGGGGCCGCATCACCATCCTGTTCGCGCTCATCGCGCTCGCGCTCACCGCACTTCCCACGGCGTCGTTCGCCGGCACGGACACCGCAGGCAACGTACTTGCGACCGACAATGACGCCAATCCGTCCGGCGTCGATGGTGACCTGTACTGGGCCGGCCAGGCCCTCAACTTGGACGATGCCTCCATCGGCCGCGATATTATCGCGGCGGGCGAGAGCCTATCGATTCGCGACTGCACCGTAGGCGGCGCTATTCGCCTGGCGGCGCGCACCATCGACATCGCCAAGACCACGGTTGATGGCAGCGTCACGGTGGCCGGCCAGCACGTTGTGCTCAACACCGGTAGCACCGCCAACTGTTTCTATGCGATAGGCGAGACGGTTGCCCTGCGCGGCTCTACCAAGTCGGCAGCGCTTGCGGGCAACACGGTGACCATCGATGGCACCGTCGAGGGCGATGTCGAGGTTTGGGCCGACAAGCTCATCCTGGGCAAGAACGCCCACATCACCGGCACCGTGAACGCGCACGTCTCCGAGGACCCCGAGCGCGCCGCGGGAGCCGAGGTCGGCGCACTCAAGATCGACCGCACCGAGAACGAGGATACTTCCACCGTTAACGATGTCATCGGCGGTATCGTCGCCGCGGCACTCTCGACCTGCTTTGTCGCTCTGCTGCTCGAGCTCGTCTTTCCGCGTGCGACTGCCAGCGCCGCCGGTATGCTCCACCAGCGCCCCATGCCCCTGTGGGTGAGCGGTCTTCTGGGCACGATTGCTATCGTCCCCGCCGTCCTGCTGCTAATTATCTCTATCGCTGGTCTGTCGCTTGCCGGAGCCCTCATGTGCGGTGTTATTGGCATCGCGCTGGTGTCGAGTGCCTTTGCGGGGTGTGCGATCGCCCGCATGGTCGGACACAGCCAAAACCGCTACGCCATGGCAGCCATCGGCGGCGTGATCGCCGGCGCCCTCACGGGGCTTCCCCTCGTAGGCGACTTCATCAGCGGCGTGGCCTTCATCTTTGCACTCGGCTACATCATCCAAATCATCTGGCGCAACGCCCACCTCAAACCGCAGCAGTCGGCTAACACGCCAGAACTCCCCACCGCTTAGCCGCCAACCGCCACAAAGGGGCCAAGCACCTTTGTGGCAATGCAGACCAGCTAAATCCCCTTGCACCAAAAAGGGCGCCGACCATTACGGTCGGCGCCCTTTCTTGTTAGACGTTATAAAGCCCAGCGCTTATTTGTTGACCTGACCGGCGCGGACGGCGGCCTTCTTGCGGTCGGTGGCATTGAGCAGACGCTTGCGCAGGCGGATGTTCTTGGGAGTAATCTCGACCAGCTCGTCGTCGGCGATGTACTCCAGCGCCTCCTCCAGCGAGAAGGTGCGGGGCGGCACCAGCTGGACGGAGATATCGGAGGTCGAGGAACGCTGGTTGCCCAGGTTCTTGGTACGGGCGATGTTGACGACCATGTCGCCAGCCTTGCTGCGCTCGCCCACAATCATGCCCTCGTAGCACTCGGTGCCCGGCTCAACAAAAAGCTGGCCGCGCTCCTGCAGCGTACCCAGGGCATAGGCAACGGCCTTCTCGGTGGTCATGGAGATCATTGCGCCGTTCTGACGGTTACCGATCTCGCCGGCGTAGGGACCGTACTCCAGGAAGGTGTGGTAGAACACGCCCTCGCCGTGGGTGACGTTCATGATGCGATTCTTAAGGCCCATGATGCCGCGGGTCGGGATCTTAAACTCGAGGTGCGTCACGATGCCCGAGGTGTCCATGCTCGTCATGATGCCACCGGAGGTACCGAAGACCTCAACGACCTTGCCCGAGTACTCGTCCGGGCACTCGACGACGGCCTGCTCGACAGGCTCCATCTTGTTGCCGTTCTCGTCCTTCTTAAACAGAACGCGGGGACGGCCGACCTGGAACTCAAAGCCCTCGCGGCGCATGGACTCCATCAGGACGGACAGGTGCAGAATACCGCGGCCCGAAACCTCGACGCCACTCTTGTCCTCGAGTTCCTCGATCTTCATGGTCACGTTGTTCTCAGCCTCGTTGAACAGGCGCTCCTTGAGCTGACGGGCGCCCACGATGTCGCCGTCGCGACCGACGAGCGGGGAGGTCGAAGCCTCAAAGACGATGGACAGGGTCGGCGGGTCGATCTCAATGGGCTCGAGCTCGACGGGGTTCTCGGGGTCGGTGTAGACATCGCCGATATCGGTGCGGTCAATGCCCACGACGGCAGCGATGTCGCCGGCGCCGACTTCCTGGCACTCGGTACGGCCCAGATAGTCGAAGGTAAAGAGCTGCTTGACGGTAGCGGTGGCGCTGGAGCCGTCGTTCTTCACAACCAGAATCTGATCGCCCTGATGGATGGTACCGGAGTACACGCGACCGATGCCGATACGGCCAACGAAGTTGGAGTGGTCGATGGTCACGCACTGCATGGCCAGCGGGGCGTTCTCGTCAACCTCGGGCGCGGGCATGTCGTCGATGATCATATCGAGCAGCGGATACATGTCCATGTTGCCGTCGTTGGGATCAAGGCGGGCAAAGCCATTCATGGCGCTGGCGTAGACCACGTGCTCCATGGCGAACTCAAGCTGGTCGTCGGTGGCGCCCAGGTCGGCCATGAGGTCCAGGCAGTCGTTGTAGGCCTTCTCGGGGTTGGCGCCCGGACGGTCGATCTTGTTGATGACGATCATGATCTTGAGGCCGGTGTCGATAGCGTGACGCAGCACGAAGCGGGTCTGGGGCATGGGGCCCTCAAAAGCATCGACCAGCAGCAGGGCGCCGTCGGCCATACGCAGCACGCGCTCGACCTCGCCGCCGAAGTCGGCGTGGCCCGGGGTGTCGATGACGTTGATCTTAACGTCCTTGTACTCGATAGAGATGTTCTTGGCGAGAATCGTAATGCCGCGCTCGCGCTCCTGGTCGTTAGAGTCCAGGACGCGGTCCTCGACCTGCTGGTTGGCGCGGAAGGCGTCCGTGGCACGCAGGAGCTTGTCGACCATCGTCGTCTTGCCATGGTCGACGTGAGCGATGATGGCGATGTTCCTCAGATTGTCTACGCGCATGTAGTTCCCCTATCTTCTATCTATATACAACCGGCACGCGTATGCGACCCACCCAGCAATGCAACGCTCGGCGGGAATATTGAGCCTTTTACCGAAAACTCGTTTATTTTAGCGATTTTAGATGAGAGGGGTTTCCTCACCTGCAGGTTCAGGGTCGCTCCACATAAAACCATCGCCGGCGCCCATGCCCTCATACAGCACATATGCCGAAAAACCGCTCTCGAGCGTGGTTTCGAAGAAGCTCACGAGCAGAGCATCGTGATAGCCGCCGTCAATCTCGACGCAGCCGGTGTAGCCGATGGCATAGCGAGCGATACGGCCCAGGCCCTCGTCCTTAAGACCCATCTTGTGCTCGGAGATAAAGTTGGTGGCCGCCTCGAGGCACGCCTCTTCGCCGTCCTCGTCGAGCGCCGCCAGATAACGGTTGGAAGCGGCGTCCTCAATTGCCACGACCACGCCAGGGTTTTCACCGGCGGCAAGGTCGTCCAAGAACGCGCCGATCAGATCGCACACCATGGCGTCGAGCTCGGCGGAGACGTTACCGGCGTCCTGCATATCCTGTGCCATCTTTAGACCTTCCCATCGAGTCTGGCGTCGTTACAGTTCTTGTGCCTCAGCAGCGATCTTAGCGGCAGCGTCGCGGGCGCGCATCATATCCATCGCGCGCTTGTCGAGTACCTTGATCTGACTGGTCAGCATGACCGCATCGACCACGCCCCAGATCATAAGGCCCGTAGAGATCGAAAACCCAAGCGCACCAACTGTACCACGAAGGCGCGAACAGATTGCCGCGACAAGGGCGGAGACGACAACCATCTTGATAAACGAGCCGCGGCGTTCGCGAAGCGTGCGGGCCTGCGTCACATAGGCAATGCGAGCCGCCTCAGAAGCCTCCGAGCGCATCTGGGCCTCGCGCGCAATGGTCGCCGCCTCAGCCGACATACCGCCGGCCATCAGCGAACGCTCCGCAGCCTGGACGCCCCGCATTTAGAAGTCATCGGGGGAGAGCGTATGGACGAACTCGTCGAACTTCTCGAACTCTTGCTCGTCGTCGACTTCCTCGGCATGGGCAGAAACGGTGCCCAGGCGATTCATGATGTCGTCTTCAACGAACATGGGGGCATTACTGCGTACGGCGAGGGCGATGGCGTCGCTCGGACGCGCATCGATCTTATGCTCGTTGCCATCGGCCAACACGACAACCGTCGCGTAAAACACGGGCGGCTCGGCGCGAACGATTTCGATGCGTTCGAGCTTGGCACCCAGGGCACCAACAGTATCGAGCAACAGGTCATGGGTAATCGGGCGCTCGGCGCGACCGCTATCGATGCCGCGGCTGATGGCAGCAGCTTCAAACGAACCAGTCTGAATGGAAAGGGAACGCAGTGGCGCGGGCGAGTCCGATTTGCTGCAGCGCTCGCGAAGCACGATAAGCGATGGCACGGGACCGGCGGCCATGACGATGGTCTCTATGTCGACACGAACCATGGAACACCTCCGGTACGTAGCGGTTAACACGCGGCAGTCCGCCGCATTGAATAGCTATACTACCCAAACTTTCGCACAGCACACAAAACCAAAATGAGATTTATCGCAGACAAGAAAAAAGCCCCGAGGCAATGCCCCAGGGCTCTTCACAGTTTTGATGGTGGACCTGACAAGATTCGAACTTGTGACCTCCCGGTTATCAGCCGGACGCTCTAACCAACTGAGCTACAGGTCCATCATGGTGGAGGTTAGGGGGATCGAACCCCTGACCTCAGGCTTGCAAAGCCCGCGCTCTCCCAGCTGAGCTAAACCCCCACGGAGACAGTAATAAACACCCCAGCGGCGACTCGGCTCTCGCTGGGGTGTTTATTGCGAAAGAAAGTGGTGGACCTGACAAGATTCGAACTTGTGGCCTCCCGGTTATCAGCCGGACGCTCTAACCAACTGAGCTACAGGTCCATCGCGCAAGGGATATATTAGACGAGTCGTTACGCGCGCGTCAACAACTTTTTTTGAAAATCTTTGAAGGGTGTTCGCCCCGGTCGCACGGCGGCATGTGAAGTCGCCTACTCGGACAGTCCTGACTCGCACAGAGAGCACATTAAGTGCTCTCCGGCTCGTGCGGAACTCGCGATCGACTTCGCATGCCGCCGGGCAGCCGGGGCCGACGCGGGGTTCAAAGGTTTTCAAAAAAGCGGTCGGCGCGCAGTGCGCCGACCGCCGATATATGGGGTCTGATATTTTCTAACAGTTAGGGCCTCTTACTCGTCAAGGAGATCTTCCGGCATGTCGTTGCCGTCGCCTAGATCGACAGGGGTTTCTTCGGGGGCGGAGCCGTTTTCTATGGCTTCGCCTTCGGGCCTCTCTTTGGCGGCCGTCATGCGGGCCACGGCGCAGATGCGGTCGTTGTCGTCGACGGTCATCATCTTGACGCCCTGGGTGGCGCGGCCGGTCTGGCTGATCTCGTCGGTCTTGACGCGAATGACCGTCGCGCCCTCCGTCACGATGAACAGCTCGTGCTGCGGGCCCACCGTCTTCATGGCCGCGAGGTTACCCTTACGCTCGGTCATTTGAATGGTGTAGACGCCCTGACCGCCGCGATTCTGCTCCGGGTAGTCCGCGACCGGCGTGCGCTTGCCGTAGCCGCGCTCGGTGATGACGAATAGATCGCCGTTGCCGTTAGTGACTTCCATGCCCAGAACGCTCACGCCGTCCTTCAGACCGATACCGCGAACGCCGCTGGTATCGCGGCCGGTGGCGCGCACCTGCTCCTCGGAGAACATGATCGCCTTGCCCGCGGTGGTGGCCAGGATAATCTTGTCGCCCTCGCGCACGCGGCGCACGTTCAGCAGCGCGTCGTCGTCACGCAGGTTGATAGCGATCAGGCCGTCGCGACGGCTGCGGTCATATGCGCTCATCACGGTCTTTTTGACCATGCCGCTCTTGGTGGCAAACATCAGGAACTCGTCGGCCGGGAACTCGCGGCAGCTGATGACGCTCGCGATCTTCTCGCCTTCCTCGAAGGGCAGCAGGTTGACGATCGCGGTACCGCGCGCCTGGCGCGTACCCACCGGCAGCTCGTGCACCTTCAGGCGATAGACCTTGCCCTTGCTCGAGAAGAACAGCACGTACTCGTGCGTGGACGCGATGAACATCTCATCGATAACGTCGTCCTCTTTGAGGTTGACGCCCGACACGCCCTTGCCACCGCGCTTCTGGGCACGGTAGGCAGCCACTGGGATACGCTTAACGTAGCCGGTGTGGGTGATGGTCACGACCATATCCTCGTCGGCGATGAGGTCCTCGACATCCAGGTCCTTCTCAACCTGGCTGATTTCGGTACGGCGCTTGTCGCCAAACTTCTTGGAGATCTCGCGCATCTCTTCCTTGATGACGCCCAGAATCTTCTCCTCGTGCGCCAGCAGGTCCTCGTAGTAGGCGATGGCGCGGCGCAGGCCGTCCAACTCTTCTTGGATCTTGTCGCGCTCCAGGCCGGTCAGGCGGCGCAGCTTCATCTCGAGGATGGCCGTGGTCTGCTCGGGCGTAAAGCCAAAGCGTTCGATCAGTCGGCTGCTGGCCTCGGAGTCGGTCTGCGAGGAGCGGATGATGCTGATGACCTCGTCGATATGGTCAAGGGCCATCAGGTAGCCCTCGAGGATATGCGCGCGGGCCTGGGCCTTCTTAAGGTCGAAGCGGGTGCGGCGGGTGACGACGTCGACCTGGTGGTCGATGTAGTGCTGCAGCATCTCGCGCAGGCTCAGGCATTTGGGAACGCCGTTGACGAGTGCCAGGTTGTTGGCGCCAAAGGTCGTCTGCAGCGAGGTGTACTTATACAGGTTGTTGAGCACGACCTGCGGAATGACGCCCTTCTTGAGCTCGATGACCAGACGGATGCCCTTCTGGTTGGACTCATCGCGCATATCCGAGATGCCCTCAATGCGCTTGTCGTTGACGAGTTGGGCGATCTTCTCCTGCAGGGTGCCCTTGTTGACCATGTAGGGAATCTCGGTAAAGACCAGGCGGCTGCGGCCGGTCTTGGTGGACTCCACATGTGCCTTGGCACGCACGGTAATGGAGCCGCGGCCGGTCTCGTAGCTCTGCTTAATGCCGGCGCTGCCCATGATGATGGCGCCGGTGGGGAAGTCCGGACCGGGTATGATCTGCATGAGCTCGTCGACGGTGGCGTCGGGGTTGTCGATCAGGTAGCAGGTGGCCTCGATCGCCTCGGTGAGGTTATGCGGGGCGATGTTGGTGGCCATGCCGACGGCGATGCCCTGGCTGCCGTTGACCAGCAGGTTGGGGAAGCGCGCAGGCAGTGCCACGGGCTCGGCGAGCGATTCGTCGTAGTTGGGCTGCCAGTCGACGGTATCCTTCTGCAAGTCACGCAGCAGTTCCATGGCGGGCTTGGCCAGGCGGCTCTCGGTGTAACGCATGGCCGCCGCGCCGTCGCCATCGATGTTGCCGAAGTTGCCGTGACCGTCGATGAGCGGCGTGCGCATGGAGAACCACTGCGCCAGGCGGACCATGGCCTCGTAGACCGCAAAGTCACCGTGCGGGTGGTACTTACCGATAACTTCGCCGACCGTCCAGGCCGACTTTTTGTGTGGGCGGTTGGGGTAGATGCCGCTCTCGTTCATCGCGTACAGGATGCGGCGGTGTACCGGCTTTAAGCCGTCGCGCACGTCCGGCAGGGCACGCGCTGTGATAACCGACATCGAATACTCGATGAACGACTGCTTCATCTCGCGACCGAACTCCGAAATCTGGAGCTGGCCGCCGTTGATGTCCTCGCCGGCCGAGGCGCCACGATCGACTTCGCCAAAGCTCTCCTCGAGCTCACCGTCGTCGTCCTCTTCCTCATCATCATCGGCATCGGGGTTATAGGCGTCCGGATCGCCGTCCTCGCCCTGCTCAGCACGGGCAAGCAGGCGCTTCAGATCATCGGGCATACCGGCATCGCCGGCCTCGTCCATACCCTCGTTATTGTTGATATCGTCTGCCACGTTACCTCCTCTTAAGCGTCAAGGAATCGTGCATCATGTGCATGCTTCTCGATGTACTCGCGGCGATAGCCGACCTCGGAACCCATCAGCTCGCGCACGGCGCGGTCCGCCACCACGGCGTCCTCGATCGACACACGCTGCAGAATGCGGGTCTTTGGGTCCATCGTCGTCGAGGCAAGCTGTTTGGGGTCCATCTCGCCCAGGCCCTTGTAGCGCTGGACGGTATAGCCCTTGCGCTTTTTGGTGATCTTGCCGTCCTTGGCCTTGCCGTCCTCGTCGTTATCGTCGGGGTTCAGGGCCAGACTCTGGATGGTATCGCGCAGGATCTCGTCTTCGGGCTGGCGGCCGTTGGGATACACGTAGTGGATCTTGTTGCGCACCTTAATGCCAAAGATGGGCGGGCAGGCAACATAGACGTAGCCGGCATCGATCAGCGGACGCATGTACTTGTAGAAGAACGTCAGCAGCAGGATGCGGATATGCGCGCCGTCGACGTCTGCATCGGTCATGATGATGATCTTGTGGTAGCGCGCCTTGGTGATATCGAAATCGCCGCCGTCGCCGGCACTCGTCGTGACGCCGCAGCCGATCGCGGTAATCAGCGACTGGATGGTGTCACTCGAGAACGCGCGATGGTCACCAACGCGCTCGACGTTCAAAATCTTGCCGCGCAGGGGCAGAATCGCCTGGATGTCTCGGCGACGGCCGTCCTTGGCCGAACCGCCTGCCGAGTCGCCCTCTACGATGAAGAGCTCGGTCAGCTCGGCATCGCGCACCGAGCAGTCGGCGAGCTTACCGGGCAGGGACGCCGTCTCGAGCAGGCTCTTGCGGCGGGTCGCCTCGCGCGCCTTGCGGGCGGCATTGCGCGCCTTGCAGGCCTGCTGCGCCTTCTTGACGATCTCGCGAGCGGGCTTAGGGTGCTCCTCGAGGTAATCGGCAAGGCCGTCGGTCACGATCTTGAGCGTCAGCGCGCGCATATAGGAGCTGCCGAGCTTGGCCTTGGTCTGGCCCTCAAACTGCGGATCGGGCAGCTTGACCGAGATAACGGCCGAAAGGCCCTCGCGCACATCGTCGCCGGTCAGATTGGCGTCTTTTTCCTTGAGCAGGTTCTGCTTGCGCGCATAGTCGTTGATCACGCGGGTGAGCGCGGTGCGGAAGCCCTCAAGGTGCATGCCGCCCTCGGGGGTGTAGATGTCGTTGGCAAACGACATGACGTTCTCGCCGTAGCCGCTATTCCACTGCAGGGAAACCTCAACCTCGCCCATCTTGGCCACAGGTGCGTCCGGGTCCGATTTGCCCTCGATGTAGATAGGCTCCTTAAAGGCCTCGGGGACGTCCTTGCCCTCGTTAAGGAACTTGACGAAGTCGATGATGCCGCCCTCGTAGCAAAACTCCTCCACGTGGGGAGTAGACTCGCGCTCGTCAGTCAGCACGATTTTGAGGTTCTTATTGAGGAACGCCGTCTCCTGCAGACGGTTGTGCAGCGTATCGAAATCGTAAATGCAGGTCTCGAAGATCTCGTCGTCGGGCCAGAAGGTGACGGTGGTGCCCGTCGAATCCGAGGTGCCCACGACCTCCATCTTCTTGACGGTCTTGCCGCGCGAGAACTCCATCTCGTAGGTGTTGCCGTCGCGACGAACCTGAACGACCACGCGCTTGGACAGTGCGTTGACGACGGAGATGCCAACGCCGTGCAGGCCGCCCGAGACCTTATAGGCCGAATTATCGAACTTACCGCCGGCGTGCAAAATCGTCATGACGACCTCGAGCGTCGGGATCTTTTTAACAGGGTGCTCGTCGACGGGGATACCGCGCCCGTTGTCGACGACCGTGATGGAGTTGTCGGCGTGGACCGTCACCTGGATCTCGGTGCAGAAACCGGCCATGGCCTCGTCGACGGAGTTGTCAACGATCTCCCACACCAGGTGATGCAGACCGCTGGCGCTCGTCGAGCCGATATACATGCCCGGGCGCTTACGAACGGCCTCGAGACCTTCGAGAATCTTAATCTCGCCGCCATCGTAATCGTTTTCGTTTGCCACACGTCCTCCTTCAGTCAAGAAAATGTGTACAGCCTTACTAGTTTATCGTAAAAAAATACCCTCGGGAACGAGGGTATTTGGCTCTACAAGGCCACCAGATGCGATTTAAGGCTCTTTTTTGCTTTGCACGCCCTTGGCCCACTCGGCACTGGCTCTCATGGCGTTCTCGAGGGCCTCGCGCAGTTTTTGGTCTTCGATGGGCGCCACTTGGCGCTCAATCTCGGTGCGCTCGGCATCGCTGAGGTCGGCGTGTGGGGCCGGCGGGCGCTCGGTCGCCGCTGGGCGAAGGCGCTCCTTGGCGGCGGGCGGCGTGTGACCGGGCGCGGTGGTTTTGAACACCAGGCCATCCACATGCGCACCGGCGCGCTCCATGCGCGCGCGGATGATCTCGCGCAACAACGTCATTTCCTGCGTCCACGAGGGCGAGTCGAGATATACCAGCAGCTCATTGGACTCGGGCAGGTAGCGCAGGCCCGTCACATGCCGCCCCTCGCGCGTGCCCGAGCACACCGCGTTCCACGCGCGATAGACCGCGCGCGACTCCTCGGCGGCCTCCATCTGCGCACGGCGCTCAGGGGTCGCAGCCGCCAGGATGCGCTGGCGCTCTGCGTTCAACAAGCCACTGAAGGCGACCGTTTCGCTCTCGCGCTCGTAATTAGCACGTCTCACCCATGCTCACCACCTTGGCTCGATCAAGCAGGTCATCGGTAAAGTACCCCAGGTTGGTCGTGGTTATGACCGTCTGGATATCATCGCCGATCAGCCGCAGGAAAGCACCGCGGCGTTCGCCGTCGAGTTCGCTCATCACGTCGTCCAAAAGCAGCAGTGGGGCGGTGCCCAGGACATCGCGAGCCACGGCCACCTCCGCCACCTTCCAGGCCAGAACCAACGTTCGCTGCTGACCTTGGCTGGCAAATGAACGGGCGGAGCGACCCGCCACAGCAAACTCAATCTCGTCGCGATGCGGTCCCACCAACGTCACGCCGCGGCGAATTTCCTCGTCGGCGTGCTCATCAAGGGCAGCCAGCATGCGCTCGTACGCCCAGCCCTTCAGCTCTTCGCGATCATCGACCTGGGGCAAATCCCCCAGCGTGGACGCATAGGACACGTTGGCGGCTTCACCGGACGCCACTTGCCCGTAGGCAGTACGCACATGGCCCGCCAGCCGGTCGAGCAGGGCCAACCGGTGCACGAGCAGAGCCGCGCCCGCGCGGGCAATCGAATCGTTCCACGCGCCGAGCATCTCGCGGCAGCACCAGGCCTCCTTGAGCAAGGCGTTACGCTGGGTCACGCAGCGACCATAGGTGCTCGCAAGATCGGCATAGCGTGCGCTCAGTTGCATGCCAAAGTCGTCGAGGGCGGCGCGGCGCACACTGGCGCCTCGCTTAACCATGTCCAGATGGTCGGGGCAAAACAGCACGCTCGGCAGAACCCCGCGCACACCGGCGGCAGAGCATCTCTTGCCGTTGCGGCTAAACGAGCGTTTACCGTCCTCCGCGCTCAATCCCATATCAAGCACGCGGCCGTCGCCCTCGAGCCTCAGCTCGACCTTGCACGAGCCCACGCCGTCATGGACGAGCTCGGCTGCGGTCGGATGCCTAAACGAGGCGCCGCTCGTCAGCAGCTGCAGCGCCTCTATGAGATTGGTCTTTCCCGCCGCGTTGGGTCCCGCAAGTATCGTCACGCCCTCGTCCAGGGCAAGGCGATAGCTATCGAAGCTGCGGTAGTGCGCGACGGAAAGATCGCGGGCGAACATGGTCATAGGGCAGTTGCTAGATGCGGACCGGCATGACCAGGTACAGGTAGTTGATCTTGTCGTAGGACTTGAAGATGCCCGCCTGCGAGTAGCTCTTGAGCTCCAGCGTGATCTCCTTCTCCTTGGACAGGGCATTGAGGCAGCCAAAGATGTAGTGGTAGTTGAAGGCGATGGTGCCCGACTCGCCCTCGGCCTCGACATCGATCGTCTCCTGCGCAAGGTCCTGGTCATTGGAAATGGAGGACAGGCCCATCTGCCCGTTCTCGACATCGATCTCGAACTTGACGGCGGGGTTGGCGCTCGCGATAACGGCCACGCGCTTGAGGGCGGCGTTAAAGGCGGCGACGTCGATCTTGACGCTCGTCACGCACGAATCGGGGATGAGCTGCTTGTAGTTGGGGTACACGCCCTCGATGCGGCGCGACACGTAGGTGGTGTTGCCGGCCTCAAAGACGACCTGGGTGTCGGTAGCCCCGATCATGATGGTCGCCTGGCTGGCCATGATGTTCAGCGCGTCGTTAAAGGCGTCGGCCGGAACGTTGAGTTCAAAGGAGCCCTCGAGGGTTGAGGTCTCGACCTGCGTATCGCACACGGCCAAGCGGAAGGAATCGGTCGCCACCAGGCGCACGGTGTTGTTCTCGACCTTCATGTGCACGCCACCCAGGATGGGGCGGGCCTTGTCAGTCGAGGTGACGCGCCACACGCGGCCGACCATTTCGGACAAGATATCGGTCGGCAGTTCCACGGCGCTCTCGATGGCATAGGCCGGAAACTCGGGGAAGTCATTGGCATCGAGCGTGTTCAGGCGGAAAGAGCTCTTCTCACAACCAATCAGCACCTGGCGCTCGGACAGCTCAAAGGTGACCGGGGCATCGGGGAGGGTCTTGGTGATATTGGAGAGCATCTTACAAGGGATAACCATCTCGCCCCCTTCTTCGACATGTGCCGCGATGCGATGACGGATCGAGATGGTGTAGTTAGAGGTCTGGAATTCCAAGATGCCGTCTTGCGCCTTGACGAGCACGCCCGACAGGATGGGAAGGGTGGACGCCGAAGCGACACCCTTCATAACGACGCCGATGGCTTGTGTAAGCGAGCTCTGGCTGACGGTGAACTTCATCTTTTAATACCTTTCTTTAGATATAAATATCTTAATAATAGTAATAGCACTGACGAAACTGTTGATTACTCCCAAAGACGCAGGTCAGACCCAGAAAGAGAATCGACAGCAACCTGTGTGCAACGGGGGTGGTTTTCCACGTTCAAAACCTGCGCAAAACTTTTCACCACCGCGGGTTGGGTTTTAGACACCTTATGCCCATGGTTTCGACAAGTTTTCAACAGGTGTCTCTATTTCCCTACGAGCGCAGTGTAATTTTATCGCGCAGCGATTTGAGGTCTTCGGTGACGGTACGGTCTTCCTGGATCATCTTCTGGACCTTTTTGTAGCTCGTGCTGACGGTCGAGTGGTTGCGGTTGCCAAATTCGGCGCCCACCGCCGTGGTCGTCATCTCGCACATCTCGATGGCCAGGTAGATAGCGATATGGCGTGCTTTGGCGATATTGGCGTTGCGACGCGGGCCGATGAGCTCCTCGTGCGTCACGCCGTACTGCTCTTCGATGACGGACTGAACCGTCTGGACGTTGATCTTTTTGGCCGATGTGTCGAAGTACTGGCTGGCGATGGCGTCGATATCGTCAAAGGTGAGCTCCCCGCCCTCGCGCTCGCGGTCGCCCGCCTCGCCGGCGCAGCGCTCGCAAAAGCTCTCGAGTTCGCGGATGTTGGTGCCCGAGACCTCGGCCATGTGTTTAAAGTGCTCGTCGGTCAGGTGTCCGCCGTCGCCCCCATAGGCCGCCAGCAGCGAGTCGTCGCCTGCCTCGGGAGCGGCGACGATGGTGTTCTCGTAATAGCGCTGCAAGATCTTGTATTTCATCTCGTAGCTGGGCTCTGCGACCAGGCAGAGCATGCCGGCGTTGAAGCGGCTGGTCAGACGCTCGTCCATGCTCAGGTCCTTGGGGGCACGGTCTGCCGCGATGACGACCTTCTTGTTGTTGCGGATGAACTCGTCCATGAGCTGGAAAAAGTAGTCCACGCTCGCGCGCTTGCCGATGATGTTTTGGATGTCATCGATGATGAGCACGTCCACGCCGTGGTACGCCTGCATGATGGGGGCGTTGCTCTTCTTTTGGCGGTCGAACTCGGTCATCAGGTCGTCCAGATATGCCTGGGAGTTGGCATACTTGACCTTGATCTCGGGCGACTTCTCGGCGAGCTCGTTTTTGATGGCAAGCAGCAGGTGCGTCTTGCCCAGGCCCGATTTGCCGTAGATGAACAGTGATGTGCATGTGCCGCGCTCGTCCGCGAGGGCGGCAAACTTGAGTGCCGAGCGATAGGCATGGCTGTTTTCGGGGCCGTAGACAAAGTTCTCAAAGGTAAATTTTGAGTTCGCGGCGAGCGGGGCTCCATCCGTATTCTGCTCGGCCGGCACGGTCGGCGCCGGTATGGGTGAAGCGGGGGTCGCAGCTTGCGTGGATTTAGTCGGCGCTCCGCCCTTCATCTGGTTCATCATGCGACGAAAATCATCGGCCGAGAGCGTGTTCTTGATTGCAATGCCCGAATCCGCGCCCGCCGCTGCGTCGTGAGCGATAGGCATGTGCGTGACGGGTGCGTTCGTTGACGTCGCCGCCGCGGTCGGCAACGGTGCCATGGTTTCACGGGAAACATCGCTGTGCTGGTGCTCGACCGTCGACGCGTCGCCTGCGGAGGCCGGCACCGCCGGGGAAGCAGCGGGAGCCGTGGCGGGAGCCGTGGCGGG
>DXMX01000001.1:0-30833 GCA_019413955.1 Collinsella sp. | reverse complement strand
AGCGGATTCCGTTGCGGCGCCTTGCGGTGCCACGATGTCGAGCGCGATCGGTGCAAAGGCGATTTCTTCCAGATAGGCCTCAATAGTCGGCTGATGCTTTTTGAGCTGCGCGATGGCAAAGCGCGAGGGGGCCTCGATCGTGAGCGTATCTTCGGTCAGGCTTATGGCCCGCGATTGCCCCAGCATGTTGATGAGGCGTGCATCTTGGCCGTCGCGCTGGCAAAAGGCGATGGCATCCCCCAGGATGATGCTTGCTTCCTCGTCCACTGTCTCTCCCGTTCTTTAGCTCTGAGCTCGCACGCGAGCGGCGCCGAGTTCGGTCAGATGGTATTTCTGGCCATGCTTGATGACCAAGCCGGCCTGCGCCAAGTCATTGAGCGTGCGTGACCAAGTGGGGGCCGAGTTTCCAAACGCCCTCGCCAGATCGGTTGCACCGCACGCTTGATTTTGCGCCAGATAGCCCAGCGCGGCGTTGCCGCGATCGCTTACGAACACGTCCGGTTGTGGCTGCGCATACTGATTTGCTGCATTAGGATACATCATTTGAGCTGCTGGTTGTTGAGAACTCTGCATCGGCGGCATTTGCTGTTGAAAACTTTGAGGCCACTGTTGGTAAGGCTGCAGAGGCATCTGTTGGGCCCAGGGGTTGTACTGCTGCTGCGGCATCTGCTGGTACGGCTGCTGATATCCCTGCTGGTACTGCTGCGGGAACTGCTGGCCATACCCCAGTGGCGGCATCTGCTGATATGGATATCCCCGTTGGTACGGCTGATAGCCCATTTGCTGGCCACCCGGTGCCCCCGTCGCCTGCTGCATTGCTGCTGCATCCTGATCTGCCAGCGGCATGGCCTCTGGCATGTTTGGCGTCATCGACATAGATGCCGCCTGGGGCTCTTGTGTGGGAAGCATTCCGGGCTGCTGCATCTGCCCCACGGGGGGCTGCATCTGCTGCGTTGCCATGGGCTGCTGCGCAAAAGCTCCCGGCAGGGGATATGTGGGCTGCTCCGTCTCGGGCCGCACGGCAGCACCGCGTCCGCCGGCACGCTCGATTTCCTGCACGCGTTTAGGGTTCAGGCTTACCGTAACCACGGTGCCGTTGCCCATGTTGTCCTCGATGGATACGGCACCGCCGGCGTTTTCCAAATACTCCTGCACCATGGGAAACCCTGCTCCGGTTCCACGGATATAGCGCTTCATCTTGCTGTTTGCGCTGGTAACGCCAAAGTCGAAAGCGCGTTCCTTGTCGTCGATGCCGGGTCCTTGGTCAGCAAAGCGGATGGTGTCTCCGCCGTCCAGAATCGAGATGATGGGCTCTGCAAAGTGTGCGTGGATAAAGTTTTCGACAATCTCGCGGATGACCATGAGCGAGATATGGCCACCTTGTTCTTTCATGCACTGGTAGACGGTGTTGGTCGTCTCTTCCAAATACGTGCGGACATCTTGCGGATCGATGACGATCACACGCGGTGTCGACAGCATGTCGTCATAGACGGCGATGCGCGCGGCGTACATGGCTTTTGGCGCCTGCGTTGTCGTCTGTTCACCTTCGTCACGCTCTTCGTGCACGCCGGTGATGTGCTCGTTGTCGGGTGCCGGGTCTCCGGAATCGACCATGGTGTAAAAGTCGTCAGACATGCCGCTCGCAATCTTCCAAAAGGTTTCGAACAAATAGTAGCTCACCGTGCAATGTTTCTCATCTTTCGACAAACTTTCAAAACCTGTTGAAAACTTTGGAAAACGGACGAAAAGTTCTCAACATTGCCAACATGACCTGTTGAAAACTCGATGAAATATCGTGAAAAGTTGCCATGCACCGCTAAATCGAGCTTGGCTTATGGGGGAACCGTGTGAACTGCGCAACCTTTTACCTTTGATTTCTTGACATTTGAACATTGATTTCCCTACAATCTTCAAGCTCACGTGTCTATATCTGCGTCCGCGTCCCCGCGGACACTCGAAATGCAGCAGGAGGAACTTAAGATGAAGCGTACGTATCAGCCTAATAAGCGTAAGCGTGCCAAGACCCATGGCTTCCGTGCCCGTATGGCCACTAAGGGTGGTCGTGCCGTGCTCGCCCGTCGTCGCGCCAAGGGCCGCAAGCGTCTCACTGTCTAGCAGCGATACACACATCTCGCATGAAGACTATTAAGTCTCGGCAAGATTTCGAGCATGTGTTCAGTCAGGGGCGTCGTTTCAATCACCCTCTGATTCGAATGACCATATGTGAATCGGTTGGCGAAGGCGACTCCGGAAGGGTCGCCTTCGTTGGTGCTAAGCGACTCGGTTGTGCCGTCGTGCGCAACCGATCTAAGCGTGTGATGCGCGAGGCCGCCCGCAGCTGCGGATTTCCCGTTGCGGGTTATGACATCATCTTGTTTGCAACTCCCAAGACGAGGGTTTCCTCGCCGCAGGAGATGGACAAGGCGTTGCGTTCGCTTATGAAGCGCGCCGGCGTTGCCGGGGAGGAGCGATGAGCAATCACGTTTTGCGACGTGTTGCCATCGCTCCTATTCGCATATATAAACAGGTTATTTCGCCCTTATTGCCTGACGCCTGCATTTATTACCCAACGTGCTCGCAATACGCCATCCAGGCGATTGAGAAGCACGGTGTTTTGAGAGGCTGCTGGCTTGCCGTGAGGCGCATCGCTCGCTGCAATCCCCTGCACGTCGGCGGTTATGACCCTGTGCCCTAGCGGGCACTCGCTATCGGAGGAAAACTTACATGTGGGATTGGATCGTTAACATCCTTTTCGAGCTGCTCAAGCTCATCCAGACCTTTGCGGTCGACTGGGGCCTGTCCATCATCATCCTGGTGGTCATCATCCGTCTGCTGCTGACGCCGCTTATGCTCAAGTCGACCAAGTCGACGGCTCGCATGCAGGTGCTGCAGCCCAAGATGCTCGAGATCCAGGAGCGCTATGCCGACGATCCCCAGCGTCAGGCCGAGGAGATGCAGAAGTTCTACAGCGAGAACAAGTTCAACCCCATGGCTGGCTGTCTGCCGCTGCTGATTCAGATGCCTATCCTGTTCGCCCTGTTTACATTGCTGCGCAACCTGCCGCAGTACTTTAACAACGGCACGTTCTCGTTCTTCAACATCCTGCCCGACCTGACCACCACGCCGAGCGCTTCCTTTGCCGATGGCTTTATGGTTGCACTGCCTGCGCTGGTTTGCCTGATCCTGTTTGCCGTCCTGACCCTGATTCCGCAGCTCTATATGTCGCGCAACCAGACCGGCCAGCAGGCTCAGAGCATGCGTATGATGGCCGTTGTCATGACGGTCATGATGCTTTGGATGGGCTGGAGCCTTCCCGTTGGTGTTCTGCTGTACTACGACGTCTCGTCTGCTTGGCAGGTTATCCAGCAGATTTTTGTGACGCAGAAGGTCATCGACAAGGCGAAGGCCGATGAGGAGGAGCGTCTTAAGAACGCTCCGCTGCAGGTTGAGGTCACTCGTCGCGAGAAGAAGCCGCGCCCGCACAAGAAGAAGTAGTGGGATATCAATCTTATTTAGGTACCTAACTTTTGGAGTACGTTATGTCTGAAGAGATCATCGAGGATATGCTTGAGGAGGTTGCCCCGCAGGTCGCGGGCGATTATCCCGAGATTGCACAGCGCTACAAGGCTGGTGAAGAGCTGACCGATGAGGAGCTCGACACCATTGCCGATGTTGCGATTTCCATCCTGCGTTCCATCCTTTCGCACTTCGATGCCGCCAACTCTCCTATCGATGAGTATGAGGGCGACGAGGGTGAGCTGATTTTGGATGTAACGGCTCCCGACCTTGCTGTTCTCATTGGCCGTCATGGTCGCACTCTTGATGCTCTTCAGGTTATGTTCTCTTTGCTGGTGAGCCGCAAGCTTGGCTTTAGGTATCCGGTTGTAGTGGACGTCGAGGGATACAAGAGTCGCCGTCAGGATAAGGTCGCCTCCATGGCTCAGTCTGCTGCCGAGCGTGCCATCCGCACTCATAAGAGTGTTTCGCTTCCGCCCATGAATGCCTACGAGCGCCGACTGGTTCACATTGCACTTCGTGGCAACGATGCAGTCGATACTCATTCTGAGGGTTCTGACCCTGATCGCCATGTGGTGATTGTTGCTCGATAATCTACTCGAGCTTATGCTAGGGGGACGTGGTTTCCACGTCCCCTTTTTTTGTCAAAAGTTCTCGATACGCTGATTTTTGTCAGAAAGGAGCTTCTGTTGTTTGTACTTACCGATCAGCAGGCTGACGAGATGTTGAGTCGCCTAACTTCCTATTGCAAAGAATATTCCTTGAGCGTAACTGATATTGAGCTGAGGAAATGTATCCAGCATTTGGATTTGGTTCTAGAAACAAATAAGACAACCAATCTCACCCGTATTCTTAACGTAGAAGATGCTGCCGTACTTCATATCCTCGACTCACTTGTTTTGCTCCCCTATATCAATAAGGCTCCTGAGGGAGCTTTGCTCGATATGGGAACAGGTGCGGGCTTCCCTGGTATTCCATTAACCATAACCACGCATCGTAAAGCTACTTATATTGACTCTGTTGGCAAGAAGGTTGATGCGGTTAATTCCTTTGTCCATGCTCTTGGATTGAAACATGCTCATGCGGTTCATGATCGTCTTGAAGAATATGCTCGAAGCCATAAGAAGCAGTTCTCCGTTGTAACCGCCCGCGCACTGGCCCCTCTACCGATTCTTGTTGAGTATGCGGCTCCGTACCTGAAGGATGGAGGGCTATTTGTTATCACCAAGGGCAATCCTTCGGATGAGGAGCTTGCTTCCGGCATGTCAGCAGCTAAGATTTGCGGCTTCACTTTGCTTCTGAATGACGCAATTGATTTGCCTGAAGGCTTGGGTCACAGGGAGTTCATTGTTCTTAAGAAGAGTCATTCAGCATCCGTTTCATTGCCTCGTGCAAATGGCATGGCAAAGAAGAATCCGCTTGCCTAGATGTTTCACGTGAAACATAATGGTTACTAACAGCTTGCAGTGTTTCACGTGAAACATAGCAGTTGCTATCGATTCGGAATGTTTCACGTGAAACATCCTCCGTTTGACAGCTTTAATACACACCAGGAGGGACCGTGGGATTTCGCGACGTTAAGCGTTCTAAGAGCGCAAAAGACACGCGTATCATTGCAATCATCAATCAAAAAGGCGGCGTCGGTAAGTCAACGACGGCTGTAAACCTTGCAGCAGCACTGGGTGAGCAGGGTCGTAAGACACTGATTGTTGATTTTGATCCGCAGGGAAACAGCACCAGTGGATTCGGAATTGAAAAAGAAGACCTTGATCACTGCATCTATGATGCATTGCTGAATGATGTGCCGGCAGAATCGCTTGTTCTTGATACAAATTGCAAAAAGGTATTCGTAATTCCGGCTACAATTCAGCTTGCAGGCGCGGAAATTGAACTCGTAAGCGCAATTGCTCGTGAAACCCGTCTCAAAGATTTGCTTGAGCCGATTCAGGACGAGTTCGATTTTATTTTCATTGACTGCCCTCCTTCGCTCGGCCTGCTTACTATCAACGCTTTGACCGCAGCAGACAGCGTTTTGATTCCGATCCAGTGCGAGTATTACGCACTCGAGGGCGTTACGAAGCTGCTTGAGTCAATGAAGATGGTCAAATCTCGTCTGAACAAGGGCTTAGACACCTACGGTGTGCTTATGACCATGTATGACTCGCGTACTTCTCTATCGAATCAGGTTGTTGAGGAGGTTCAATCGTACTTTGGTGATAAGGCATTTAAGACGTTGATCCCCCGTACGGTTAAAATCTCCGAAGCTCCGTCTTTTGGGGAACCGGTAATTACCTATGCACCTCAAAATAAGGGTGCAAAAGCATATATGAACCTTGCAAAAGAGGTGATCAAGCGTGCCTAGTGTGAAGAAACGTGGCGGATTGGGACGTGGACTCAATGCTTTGGTCTCAGAGGCCGAGTATGAGACCGGTGGTTCGGCTGCATCGGCTTCGAATGCCGCATCTGAAACAAAACTACCTATTGAGGATATCGTTCCCAACCCTAATCAGCCGCGAATTCACTTTAACGAAACTGAACTTCGTGAGTTGAGCGAATCAATCCAAGAACATGGCGTCTTGCAGCCGCTTTTGGTTCGCAAGCATGGAAACGGCTATGAGATCATCGCTGGTGAGCGTCGTTACCAAGCGTCAAAGCTTGCTGGTCTTGAGGAGCTGCCTGTCATCATTAAAGATGTTAATGATGAAGAGATGCTGGCTCTTGCTCTGATCGAAAACCTTCAGCGTTCTGATCTGAATCCCGTCGAAGAGGCTAAGGGCTATCGCCAGCTTATCGATGCCAGCGGTATGACCCAGGAGGCATTGTCGAAGGCAGTCAGCAAGTCACGCTCTGCAATTACAAATTCGCTGCGCCTTCTCGATCTCCCTGAAGTTGTTCAGCAGATGATTTTTGAGGGCAAACTTACTGCTGGTCATGCACGTGCGATTCTTGCAGTTCCCTATGAGGACGCTCGAATTCGACTTGCAGAGAAGGTTGTTGCAGAGGGCCTTTCCGTAAGAGCGACAGAAAATCTTACTCCGTTGTTTTCTGCCGGAGAGACACCTAAGACGCCGAGGCCTGCAACGCCTCAGTCTTTTAAAAAGGCTGCCCGCGTGCTTCGTCAGGTTTTTAATACCAACGTGCGTGTTAAGAGCTCGCGTGGAAAGAATAAGATTGAGATTGAGTTTAAAGACGAGGAAGAGCTCTCTCGTATTCTTGGCGAAATGATTCAGTTTGATCAAGGAGGCCAAGATGAGGAATAGGATTTTAACTGCGATTGCATTGGCGACGACTGTCGCGGCTGGTGCCTTTGCTGGCTATAAGATCGCGACAGACGATGAACTTCGAGGTCGTTTGCTTCGTAGTGCGCAAGATATTGTCGATACATCCAAGAAGAAAATGGATGTTATGACAGAAGATGTTGCCATGCGTACGGCTCAGGTAACGAAGAATCCCAAGATTAATCAAGGTTGGGTTAGTAACCAATGGGAAAATGTAGGCTATTAGGTACCTAACAATTACTTAGCATATTTTGAGGGGTCCTTGTCTGATTCACGAGGCAGGGACCCCTTATTTTGGCCGTAAAAAATGGGACAGGTAGCAGCTGATTCAAAATTAAGGTCAATAAATAAAACGGCCCCGGTTGCATCTCCTGTAACCGGGGCCGTTCGATGTTTCACATGAAACGTTTTGGGGTGCGACTCCCCTATGCGTTCTTCTGAACTTTGAAGCGCTGCTTCAGCTGTCCGCAAGCGGCGTCAATATCGTTACCACGGGAGTTACGAATCGTGGTCTCGATGCCACGGGACTCAAGACGACGCTGAAGATCCTCAACCTTATGAATCGGCGACGGCTTGAGCGGGCTGCCCTCGATGTCGTTAAGCTGAATCAGGTTAACGTGGCACAACGTTCCCTCGCAGAAGTCGCAGAGCGCCTGCATCTCGGGATTCGTATCGTTGACGCCTTCGATCATGGCATACTCATAGGTCGGGCGGCGGCCAGTCTTCTCGGTGTAGAGTTGAAGCGCCTCGTGAAGGCGAAGTAGCGTGTACTTCTTAACACCGGGCATTAGCTTATTGCGTGTCGACTGGATGGCGGAATGCAGGGAAACGGCAAGCGTGAACTGCTCGGGGATGTCGGCAAATTTGCGAATACCGGGAATAACGCCGCTGGTAGAGACGGTGAGGTGACGAGCACCGATACCGATGCCATCGGGGTCGTTGAGGATTCGCAACGCCTTGAGAACCTCGTCGTAGTTGGCAAACGGCTCGCCCTGGCCCATGAAGACAACGCTCGTGACGCGCTCGCCAAAGTCGTTGGATACATGAAGTACCTGGTCGACGATCTCTTGAGCGGTCAGAGAGCGCTTGAGGCCGTTGAGGCCGGTAGCGCAAAAGGCACAGCCCATGCCGCAGCCTGCCTGGGTGGAAACGCAGACGGAAAGCTTGTTGCGACGGGGCATACCGACAGTTTCGACGGAAATGCCGTCGTGGTACTCGAGCAGATACTTGCGCGAGCCATCTTTGGAAACCTGCTTGGTGAGTTCAGTCGGAGTATCAAAGGCAAAAGCCTCTTTAAGCTGCTCGCGGAAAGCCTTGGGAAGGTTGGTCATGTCGTCGAACGAACAAACGTTCTTCTCAAAGACCCATTCGATGAGCTGCTTCGCGCGGAAGGCGGGCTGGCCAAGCTCGGCCACGAGCTCGCGAATATCGTTTTGGCTCAAGTCGCGAATGTCCTGAGATTTAGTCCTGGGATTCATGGAAGCCTTTCGATTTTGGGGAAACGTAGAGGGTATCGCTACAATATGGTATCAGCTGCAGAAATTATAGAGGAGGAGTCTGCCCATGCCGGGTAAAAGCCTAGAGAACATGCACGTAGCGGTCTTGGCGGGCGGTCATTCCGCTGAGCGCGAGATCTCGCTTAATTCGGGAAAGAACGTTGTGGTGGCACTGAAGGAAGCCGGCTACACCTCGGTGGAGCTGCTCGATACGGCCGCTGATGACTTTATGGTAACCATGGCAACCGGCGGCTTTGACGTGGCGTTTATCGCCATGCACGGTGCCGGCGGCGAGGATGGCGCCATGCAAGGCGCCATGGAGACTCTGGGTATCCCCTACACGGCTTCGGGCGTGCTTGCCAGCGCCTGCGGTGCCGACAAGGAGGTCTCTAAGCTCCTGTACGCCAAGGCGGACATTCCCATTGCCCCCGGCCTTGCGCTCGAGGTGGGCGATGAAGTCGATATCGATCATATCGTCGAGGTTTGTGGCGAGCGCTGCTTTGTGAAGCCGGCCGTCAACGGTTCCAGCTATGGCATTTCCCTGGTCCATGAGCCCTCCGAGCTGCCCGCGGCAATCGCCAAGGCGTTTGAGTACGGCGACAAAGTGCTGGTCGAGAAGTGCATCGAGGGTACCGAGATCACCGTCGGCGTATACGGCGAAGATGACGTGCGCGCTCTGCCGATTGTCGAGATTCGTAAGCCCGAGGACTGTGAGTTCTACGATCTGGACGTGAAGTATGTCGACCCTACGGACATCCATCGCATTCCGGCGCAGATTTCACCCGAGAATTACGCTCGTGCCCAGGAGCTTGCCTGTGCTGCTCACAAGGCCCTCGGTTGCCTGGGTATCTCGCGCAGCGACTTTATCGTGAGTGAGGACGGCCCCGTTATCCTCGAGACCAATACCATTCCCGGCATGACCGATACGTCGCTGTATCCGGACGAGATCCGCCACACCGACGACATGACGTTCCCGCAGGTCTGTGACAGCCTGATCCGTATGGGCCTTCGTCGAGCGGGCATTGCATGCTAATCGAGGACGCGGTTTCGTCAGGAACGCCGCAGTTTGTCATCGACTCCTATGCCACGCTTGCCGAACGCGCCAAAACGCAGTCCTTTGGTCTTATCGAGGAAGATGTGATTGTCCTCGATACCGAGACCACAGGTCTTTCGGTGCAGGACAATGAACTGATCGAGATCTCGGCGGCCCGTCTTTCGGGCCGCGAGATCGTCGACCGTTTCGATACCTTCGTGCATCCCAAGCAGCTGATTCCCGCCGAGATTACCGAGCTCACGAGCATTACAAATGCCGATGTGGCAGATGCCCCGTCGGCCGTTGAGGCCGTCGCCGCTCTCGCCGATTTTGTCGGTGGTTGCCCGGTGATCGCACATAACGCCACGTTCGACCGCTCGTTTATCGAGTCGGTCAAAGGCGGCGTCAACGTGAGCGATATTTGGATCGATTCGCTGGCGCTGTCGCGAATCGCGCTTCCGCGCCTGGCCTCGCACAAGCTGTCTTTTATGGCCGATCTGTTTGGCTGTGACTCGGTATCACACCGTGCCAATGCCGACGTCGACGCCCTGTGTGGCGTATGGCGCGTGTTGCTCGTGGCGCTCACCGACTTGCCCCAGGGCCTCATGGCGCGCCTAGCCGACATGCATCCGGATGTGCCTTGGTCCTATCGTCCTATCTTCTCATTCTTGGCAGGGCAGAACCCTGGTTCTATCTTCTCTCTCAGCGCCGCTCGTGCTGACGTTCTCAAGGCCGATCGCGCCGACGATCGGGTGGACGCCGACGAACTGCCGGTCCTCAAGATGCCGAGTCGTGAGGAGATTGAGGCAGACTATGCGCCAGGTGGCCTGGTCAATCGCATGTACCCCACCTACGAGCCGCGTGATGAGCAGATTGCGATGGCGCTCGAGGTCCGCGATGCGCTGGTCACGGGCACTCATCGTGTAATTGAGGCGGGCACGGGCGTCGGCAAATCGATGGCCTATCTGGTGCCTTTTGCCGAGGCAGCACGCCGTAACAACATCACGGTTGGTATTGCGACCAAATCGAACAATCTCGCCGACCAGCTCATGTACCATGAGCTGCCAAAACTTGCCGAGCAACTGGACGGTGGTCTGTCATTTTGCGCTCTCAAGGGGTATGACCACTATCCGTGCCTGCGCAAGCTTGAGCGCATGAGCCGCGGCCAGGCCGAGATTACCACCAAGCGCGATCCGGCGGACACGCTCACGGCGGTCGCGGTCATTATGGCGTACGTCTGCCAATCAGCCGATGGCGACCTCGACTCACTTGGCATTCGGTGGCGCAGCGTCAACCGCCCCGACTTTACGACGGCCTCGCGCGAGTGTGCTCGTCGCCTCTGCCCGTTTTTCCCTGATAAATGTTTGGTCCACGGCGCTCGCCGTCGTGCGGCGCATGCCGATGTGGTGGTCACCAACCATTCCCTGCTGTTCCGCAACGTTGCGGCCGAGGGCAGGATTTTGCCTCCGATTCGTCATTGGGTAATCGACGAGGCCCATTCCATCGAGCGCGAGGCGCGCCGCCAGTGGGCGCGCGTGGTGTCGGCGGACGAGTCACGCGTTCTGTTTGAGCGCCTGGGTGGCTCGAGCACCGGCGCGCTAAGCCAGGTTTCCCGTGATTTGGCAACCTCCGAGGGCTCTACGCTCTATCTGGGCCTTACTGCCAAGGCGACGTCGACGGTTGCGCGCGCGAGCATGGCAATCGCCGACGTGTTCGATGGCGTTCGCGAGCTCGGCCGCCGTGCCCGTGGGGGTTATGACAATGCCAATCTATGGATTGGCCCCGAACTGCGCGAATCTGACGAATGGCATGATTTCTTACAGTCGGCCTACGCTGCCATCGACGCGTTGGAACAGGCTGACAAGAGCGTCGACGCGCTGGTGCAAGCCGTCGCCGCCGACAAGCCCGAGGTTGTTGTCGACCTGGGTGATATCTCGCGCCGCTTGCACGAGCTGGCCGAGAACCTCAAACTCATCATTGACGGCACCGATGAACACTACGTGTATTCGCTGCAGGTCAATCGCAGGTTGCGTGCCGGCGGAGAGTCAATGACCGCAGAGCGCATCGACATTGGCGAGGCCTTGGCAACCGAGTGGCTGCCCGAGGTTCACACGGCTATCTTTGCCTCGGCGACCATGACGGTGTCCAAAAGCTTTGAACACTTTAACCACGCGGTCGGCCTCGATCGCATCGGTGCTTCAACATCCTCATCGTTGCACTTGGACTCGAGCTACGACTTCGATTCGAACATGGCTGTAGTCGTTGCGGGTGATATCCCCGATCCGCGCGATCGTGAGAGCTATCTTACGGCGCTCGAGCGCGTGCTGGTCGACGCCCATCTTGCCATGGGCGGATCGGTGCTCACACTGTTCACCAATCGGCGCGACATGGAAGACCTGTACGCCCGCGTTGAGCCCAAGATGGCCCGTGCGGGTCTGGAACTCAACTGCCAGCAGCGCAACTCATCTCCTCGTCGCCTGCGCGACCGGTTTATCAGCGAGCCGACTTCATCGCTTTTTGCGCTTAAGGCCTTCTGGGAGGGATTCGACGCCAGCGGCGAGACGCTGCGCTGCGTCATCATTCCCAAGCTGCCGTTCTCGAGCCCCACGGACCCGCTCTCGTGCGAGCGCAACCTGCGTGAAGACCGCGCTTGGGCGCGCTATTCGCTGCCCGAGGCGGTGCTCGAGGTCAAGCAGGCGGCCGGCCGCCTTATCCGCTCGTCGACCGATTGCGGCGTGCTGATTCTGGCCGACCCGCGCCTGGTGACGAAGGGCTACGGAAAGAAGTTCTTAACGTCGCTGCCCACGAGCTCCTACCAGCGCATCGAATCGGCACAGATTGGGCACTATCTGCAACTGTGGCGTGCACGCCACGAGCGGCGGCGCTAAAGCGGACAGACGAGGGTTTTTGCCATATCGCACAGACGCTTTGACAGGGCGGGGTCATCCAAGATGCGGATGGCTCCGCCCGCTGCGATTACCTGGCTCAGTAGCCAACGCTCGGAGCCATAATGCACGGTTACCGTTGCCATGTCTGCCCCGCTGCGCTCGATTAGGGTGATGCCGGCCCAGTCCAGATGCTCCGCCATATCGAATGGCATCAAGAGCTTTGCGCTACGCTGCGTCCGAGCAAGGGAATCGTGGAGGGATGTGACGTCCGGTGCATGAGGCACGACGGAGTCTTCCGTCAAGGCGAGTCCCTCGATTTTATCCATGCGATAGGTGCGTTGCTCATCGACCGCGATGTCCCAGGCAATCAGGTATGTTTGGTCGCCGTTTGCCGTAATGCGCAAGGGGTCGACCAGACGCTCACGTGGCCGTGCATCGTCCATCGAGCGATACGAGATGCGGCAGCGAACACCGTCCTGAATGGCGCAGCTCAGCTGCTGCCAGTGCGACCCGTGGTTGACGGTGTCAAAGACGCGCTGGTTATAGCCGAGCTCTTCGGGTAGAAGGGCATGTCGAATCCGAGCTGCCGTATGCGGCTCGATCCCCAACGATTCAAGTTCATGGTTGAGCACAGCGCCCTCGGCGGCACTCAAGCGCAGCGGTAGCACACGCCCGGCGTCACCGGTGAGGACCACACGCTCGCCGCGGCATTCGCAGATGATGCGCGCGCCCGATTCTCGGTCCGCGAGCGTCGAGACGATCTCGAGAATCTCGTCGAGCGATACCCCCGTGATGTCAAAGCGACTGCAAATCTCGGTCCGTGTCATGCCGCTCTCGCCGGCGGCGTAGAGGGCCTCCATGATGTCGATGGCGCGCGAGAGTCTCTGCTCGCTGGTGAGTTTACGCACGGGCATACTCGTGCACCGTCCTTTCAATGAGGTGGTTCCACGCCTGTTTGAGCGATTTGGGGGCCACGGGCCTCATGCCGTCCATGGCGTGGGCCATGCAAAATGAGGCGCCGGCTTCAAGATCGCGCACGTCAACGGTCCAGGTCCATCCCACATCGGTGTGTACGAGCTCACCTCGCCCACGCGTGAGACCGTTGATCATATCGATCTGCGTCTGAGGGGCGAATGAGAACGTGGCTGCAACGGGCGGTCGGTCGGCAAAATCGAATTCAAAGAACAGGTAGTCGCTGAGGTTGAAGTCCGCGGGGATGACGTAGGCCTTCGAAGGACGCCAAGCGCGAACGATACGGTCGCAGCGGAATGTCCTGATGTCGTCGGTGACGTTGTCGAGGCCGCAGAAGTAAGCCACGCCCTCGCGCTCGAACATGCCGTAGACGCAGACGGTACGTTCTCTCTGCTCGCCGCGTCCGTTCTGATATAAAAATCGCAGCGCGCATCGCTCGGCAAAGGCGCTCCATACCGCATCGACGGTGGGAGAGCGGCGGATCGGTACTTCGTCCACCGCCGACATGCCGGTGAGGTAGGCAATTTTGGAGCGAATATCGGCAAGCGGCGCGGCAAAGGTGGAAGAGCCGGCCGCTAGCGTCTGGTCGATGGCGTTGAGTAGGATATCGGCGTCGTCTGCGGTGATGAGGCCGCCTGCAGCAAACGTGTGCTCGCGGTCGATTGTCCACGAGCTTTCCTCGGTCTCCTGCGCACCGGCGGGGCGAACCTCCTTGATTAAGATGCCACGCTCGAGCAGTTTGTCACGATCGCGCCGAAACTTGCGCTTATCCGAGTCGATACTGCCCGAGCCATATCCCAGGTCAGAATCCAAGACGATCTGCTCGGTCGTCAGCGGTTCGGGGGAGCTGTTGAGCACAAAGAAAAGATTGAGGATGCGCTGAGCCGTTTTATCGAAACCGGGCTCCGAACTTCCCTTTTTAATTGTCGCGGTCGCGTCGCTTGCCGTCATAGAATCCTCGCATGAGAAGGTAGTTTGCTGCCATGATTTTAGTCCGATATGGAGATTAGGCTATATCCTTGTCCGCTCGAGGCGTTAAGATGGCCCGAATTCGGCCGTTTGCGCTCGCTCGGGGTATACTTTCGACTATATACGGTTCTAATGTGCATGCATTGGGCCTATTTGTCGGATTATGGATGTGGAGCGCACATGGCGAACACCCAGAACTATATTAACCACCTGCTGCAGAACACCGGCATTACGCCGGCATGCAGCGAAGAAGAGCGCTTGGCTGCCGAGGATATCGCTCAGATCTTCCGCAACCACGGCTTTGACCCCGAGGTTCAGGAGTTCAATGCCCCGGCGCCCAGTAGATTGGCATTTGCCGTTACCGGTATTCTTGCGTTTGCCGGCGCCCTGCTGATGGGCATCGGCGGCGGTATCGGCTTGGTCGGCACCTTGCTGGCCATTGTCGGCGCCGTTCTTTACGTGCTCGAGCGCACGGGCCACCCCGTGGTTTCGCGCCTGGGCAAGACGGGCGTGAGCCAAAATGTCATCGCCTACCACAAGGCCTCGGGCCCGCTCGCGTCTCCGCGCAACCGCCCGGTGGTCGTTGTCGCACACTACGACTCTCCCCGTGCTGAGCTGCTCGCCCGCGAGCCCTATGCTTCGTATCGTGCGCTCATCGCCAAGCTGTTGCCCGTTGCCACGGTTGCCCCTGCTGCCGTTGCCATCCTGCGTATCCTGCCGCTCCCCGGCGCGCTCAAGGTTCTGCTGTGGATTGTCGCGATCCTCGCTTCCCTCGTTGCACTTGCCAACGCGGCAAACATCATCTCTAACCGCCACGTTCTTCCCTATACGTCCGGCGCGGTGTGCAACAAGTCTTCTGTCGCCGCTATGCTCGGCGTTATGGACAACGTTGCTCCCCTCCAGGGCGAGAACGAGTTTCCCGACGATGTTCCGTTCGATACCTATTTTGGGGAGCAGAAACGTCGTGCCGAGGAAATGGCGCGCGCGGCGGCGGAGTATGCCGCGGCCCAGCAGCAAAACGACTACGGCAACACCATCGAGTACGAAGAGCCTACCTACGCCGAGGACGAGTTCGGTCAGCCGATTGCTCCCGACGCTCAAACCGAGCCCGAACAGGGCGAGGCTTTTGACGAGCAGATCGAGGGCTTTGAGGGTGCGTCTGCCGACGAGACGCTGATTGGCGCCATCGTGCCCGAGGATCAGAATCAGGCTGTCCAGGCCGAAGAGTTCAATGACGAGGTTCCCGCTGCTGAGCCGGCGGAGGAGCCTGCCGCGGCCGAGCCCGAGCCCAAGCTCTATCGCAACGCCGCCGGCAACATCCGCTTTGGTTCGGATGCCATCCGTGCGCTCGGAATGCTTCCCGAGTCCTGCGCGCTCGATTACGAGGAGGGCGAGGAGCCGACGTTTGAGCCCGAGCCTGCCCCCGTCGTGGCTGCGCCTGCGCCCGTTGTCGCTGCGGATGATGAGTCTGCCGCGGTTACCGCTGCCGTTGCCGAGCCCGAGGCGGTGTCCGCGATCGATTCCGCGGCAGGACTGGACGTTTTGGCTCCCGCCGCGCCGGCGCAAGACGTTGCGGACGAGTCTGACGACGATTACGTTGAACAGCCGAGGCGCGTGTCTTGCGAGAGCGATACTGATTTCTCGGCCGAGATTCCCGCGGCAACGCCCCATGCCGACATTGCATCCGCGTTCTCGTCGATTGGCGCCAGCGCTTCCAACTTCTTTAAGGGTGCGCTTGCAAAGGGCAAGAAATTTGTCGACGATTTCGAGGAGAAGCGCGCTGCCGCACGCGAGGCTGCCGAGCAGGAGGCTATCGCTCAGCAGCAGGCAGCCGAGGCGGCACGTGAGCACGCGGCGCAAGAGTTCGAGCAGAACGAGGCTATGCAGTCCGCGCCCGTCGACGCCGCCGAAGCTACAATGTCTTTCGAGGCTCAGCAACCGACGTCAGCGGATGTTGTTGAGGCAACAACATCTTTCGAGGCTCAGCAGCACGTCGATAGCACCATGTCGTTTGATGCCGCGCAGTTCGATTCCACGATAACGTTTGAAAAGCAAGGCACCGCAATTGCCGAGCCCCTTCCTGTTTCCGATGAGCAGGGCGACGCGGCAGACGATGACGAGCCCATTGATGCTGCCGAAATCCAAGATGCCGCCGAGGACGAGTCCGTCGAGGCCAACTCTGACGAAGAGCAATACGCGGCAGCCGATCAAGGTGATTCGACCGAGGTCGAGCAGGAGGAAGTGCCTGCGGTTTCCGAGACTCCCGAGACGGATGAGTCGAGGCCTTACTCCACGCAGATTTTCACCATGCCGACCCCGAGTGGTTCCGGTGCCACGGTTGCCAATGTCGCTCCCACCCAGGACGAAACGGTCGATTCCCTTATGGCCCAGATTTCCTCCCAGGCATCGCCGCGTCCGCAGATGAATGTTCCCGATCCGGCGTCGGCACCGTCGCCTGCACCTTCCTCGTCTCCGCTGGCTTCGGTCCCCGATCCGTCGCTGCCGTCTATGAAGCAGGCAAACGTTGCGTCTCGCACGTCGCTGTTCGACCTTCCCGATCCCTCTGCCCAGGTCAACGACCCCTTTGCTACTGCCCAGGGTCCCGAACCCACATCGGCACCCGTTGCGCCTTCTATGCCCGTTGCGTCGGGCGCGCAGCCGATCGAGACCATTTCGGCTCCCGCCCCAGCGGCACCCAAGTCTCGCAAACGCGGCCTGGGTGGCCTGTTCGGTCGTAAAAGGAAAAACGAGCAGGACAGCATGAGTGATTGGCTGGGCGTCGAAGACGATTACGATGCCAAGAAGTCCGGTCGCGGTATCGGTTCGTGGGATAACTTCGAGGACGATAACGATGGCTGGAAGGGCGGCGCTGCGTCTTCCGATGGCGCTTCTTCCGAAGATATGCTCTCGGCTGTCGCCTCTATGGGCGATGATGAGCTGCTCGGTCACGATATCTGGTTTGTGGCAACGGGCGCCTCGGATTGTGATGGCGCCGGCATGAAGGCCTTCTTGGCTTCGCATCGCGATAAGCTCCGCGGCGTATTCTTCATCAATCTTGAATCCGTCGGCGCCGGTAGGCTTTCGGTGGTGACGGTCGAGGGCGAACAGCAGCTGCTCAAGGGCGATCGCCGCATCATGAACCTGGTCAGCAAGGTGTGCAAGTCGTTCCATGTCGATTGTGGCGCGCTCGAGATGCCCTATGCCAAGACCGATGCCTATGCCGCGCTCGAGGCGAGCCGCCGAGCCCTCACCATCGCCGGCGTGGACGGCACGCGTCTGGCTTGCGCTCGTACCGAGGACGACCTGCCCCACAATGTCAACCCGACGAACATTGCCACGGTATCCGAGGTCGTGACCGAGGTTATCCGCCGTTCGTAGACGGAGCTCTAAGGAGTCAACGTGTTTTCGTATATTAAGCGCCATTGGCCTGTCTACGTGATTTTGACCTTGATTGCCATTGCGTTAGGATTTGGGGCTGCCTACATCGTGGGTGCAAAGGGCTCGACCCCCGCCTCCGCAATCAGCGAAGAGGTGGAGCAAGAACAGAGTACGGGTGCCGATGGGATTCCTGAGTCCGAGCAGGCAATCGTTGATGGTGGATCTTCGTCTGCAGAGTAGATACGGCGATTTACATGATTGAAAGCGGGCGAGCCAGGGGGACTGGCTCGCCCGCTTTTTCATCGCGCTAGCGCTTCTTTGGGATCGACCTAAGGCGAGCGAACCATAGGGCTGCGGCACCCGAGGTCAGGAGCGCGGTGATGCAAGCGGCGATGGGAACTGATCCTGTTGCCGGTAGGTCCTGCGGTAGGGTACAGCGTTGAATGACACGGTCCTCGTCATGTGACTCAAGTTTATCGCCGCCGCCGTTGCGGCAAAGATCGACGCGTGCGCTGTTGGTGAGTGCGGTTTGGGGCGTATAAGCCGACGTCGCCTGCATGTGCACGATTGCGCCCCGAGCGTCTGTGCCAAGGATTGATTTGGCATCGTCAAGGTCGTCGTGCTCATCTTTGAGATCATCGCGGGTCCAAGAATCCGCATCGCTTCGAGTCGTAAAGCCGGCGGCTACCGCACCGTATTCAATGCGAATGCCCGTTACGACGGTATTGGACGCAAGGTCGAGTTCTTTCGCCTCGAGTGTGGTGGATTCCGTGGTCGAGACATCCGCCTTCCAGAGGTGCCAGCCGTCGTAATCGACGAGGCGGCAATCCTCACCCAGACTTTCCTTTACTTCGTCGGACTCAAGCCAAGGATTTTCGTGCCCATCGTCAAGTGTCGCGTTTGCCGGCTCATCGACGTCTGTCGAGTCCAACGGCGTCGTGCGATACCACACGTTGCACAGACCGTTGAGGTCGCCGATGGCGACGGGGGTTTCGATTGAGACGAATCTCGCCGTATCGTCCTCGGCACACTCAAGATCATCGGTAATTGTAAACTCATCAACCCAGGTAGTTGAATCGTTTCGAGCGTCGATGGTATAGGAGAAAAGCCCATCCGTATTGGTTTGCATCGCGGCACGGTTTTTACCATCGCCGTTAGCCAACAGGCCCTTTTCGATAGGTTGGACAAGTTCCTGACGCTTGTCGACCTGCCCCTTGATCTCGATGGGCGCATCCTTCATCGCGACGGATTGGACTTCTCCCGTATCCTTTATTTCAAACGTTATCTCCTCGGCAAGGTCATAGGTCCGCGGAGACATCATTTCGCGCAACGAGTAGGTGCCGGGTGCAAGATGTTCGACGCGGTGTGGCTTGTCGGATGAGGTCCAGGAGTCTATTTCGGTTTTATCGGGACCATATAAGGTGAGCCGTGCGCCTTCTACTTCCTGCTCACCGCTTGCATCGACCTTGGAGATATCAACCTTGGTGTAATCGTCGGATACGTTAAGCCGTGCTTCTACAACGGGTGTTTTCTGGTCGGCATAAGTAAGGTCGACAATATGGGTTGTCTGATCGAGCAAGAAGCCTGCCGGCGCTTGAGTCTCGACAACCTCGTAGCGTGCGGTGCCAGATCCCAGTGGGAGGTTGTCCGCGCGTGCTTCTCCAGTTTCATCCGTCGTGACGGTAGCGACAGTCTCACCGTCGAGTGCGGCAATGCTACCGTCGGGGCGCACGATATCACCCGAGGCACGGATCTCAAAGATGGCGCCCGCGAGGCTGCTGCCGTCTACGGCATCGGTTTTAACGATCCTGATATTTCCGGTCGCGGCGCGGTCATAATACGAGGCGATTGCAACGGGCGTTAGGTTCATGTCGGCGGGTATGTTTACCTCGATTTCTTCGCTGACAAGATAGGGCTCTTTGGCCGAGGTTTCGCGTACATAATAGGTGCCCGGCACGAGCGATTCTGGCAGTGTGACGGTCCCGGTCGCGTCAGTCGTAAAGGTGTCCATTACGTTATGTGCTGGATACCAGCAAGTTTGTGAGACAGGTTCGTGATTGCTGTCGAGGAGTTGGAAGGTGAATCCGGCTAGGGGAACAGAAGCGCCTGTTTGGGCATCGCGTTTTACAATCTGGAGATGCGTCGACAGAGCGTGGTTGTCCACGATATATTGAAGCTCGGCGTCGTCGGAAATCTGATTTGCCCCGACGGTCCATTCCCCTGCACGTTTAAAACCCTCGGGGACGGTTTCCGGAACCTCACGAACCGTGTAGCCGGCACGGTCGTATGGGACGGCTCCGTGGACACCGGCGGGTCGCTTGCCTGTGCCGAACCATGCTTCGGGCTGATCTTCGGTGGAGGCAAAGCCATAGATGTTTGTGGTCAGTGTGCCAACAACCTGCTGAGAGCTGTTGCTGACAACCTCAAAGACAACACCACCCGCCGGCTGCTCCAGGCCGGATTGGTCGCTATTGCCGTAATCCTTGAATTTGGAAATCTCAAGGTCAAAAGCAATGGGGATATCGGAAATGCGAGATTCGATCTCGACCACGCCTGAATCGCCGAGCTGGTCGGCTCCAACGGTATAGGTCCAGCTGTCGTTGGATGGCAGGTAGCCCTCGGGGGCTTTTGATTCGTAGATGGTAAAGGTTCCTAAGGGGACATCGGCGAGGGTGGCCCGACCGCTTTCGTCGGTCGTGAGGATTTGTGCCCATCCAGGGGTTGATTGCGACACACACGTGAACTCTGCTCCTGCGAGTGAAGATCCCACCTGGGGGCCGGCATTCGTCGCGGCATCGAGTTTTACGATACGCAGGTTGATGGTGCCGGGCTGTTCATCAATGGCGACCTGTCCACCGTCATTCCCCGTGGTAAAGGCGATGCGATCACGACGGGGGACATAGCCGGCCGGCGCCTTCGTTTCAACTAGGTAGTATGCCGTGTTGGGCAGAAGTGTTGCTTGCGCCCGACCGTTGCTGTCCATCTGGACGGTGCCGACATGCGCGCCGCTGGCGCTCTCAAAAATATCGAATGTTGCCCCGTCAAACTGATAAGTATTGTTTCCGCTGGTAATGGCGGCGTTTGCAGACTGTTTTTTGAAGGAAACAGAGACCGCCGGCAGTACATAGAGCATGTCTTGACGTTTGCTGCCGCCCGATACGGCTCCTAGATAGCGCCGCGCGCGGTGCGGAGCGGCTTTGATGCTTCCTGATTTTGCGTTGTCGTGGAGCCACCGCGCAGCCGCCACGACTTCATTGTCGGCGGTAAAGTGCCCGCTCTTGGTTTTGCCCTGAGCGGTCGTGTAGGAATAGGTACCGTCGACATGGGTAGTGCCGTTGAGCATCCATACGGCAAGCTGGGTTGCGGCGCGGGCGCGATCGGGTGAAAGATGGTAACCGCCAAACGACGTGGCGGTAGGATATCCGTGACAAACGATTGCCGCGAACTCGTCGTCGAGCCACACCCAGCCTTGATCAAAGTTGAGCCATGGGCCGCCCGGCTTGGTGGGGCCGGGGCGCTCCTGGTTCATGCAGTAGGCAATCGAGGCGTCTTGAGCTTCATACTTGCCGATGAAGAAGGGCCCACAATCATCGCTAATAGTGCGGAAGCCGAGTTGGTCGTAGCCATCGACGGCAAATGCGGCTCTCGGTGCCAGGCAGCCGAAAAGCAGGAAGAGGAGCAGGAGCAGCGGACCTGTTGCGATTGCGCTGTGGACAGAGTGCGTGGGTGCGTTGGACATGGCTGCTCCTTATCCCTCGTGCGCCGCATGGGGAGGCTGCGACGCGTAGGATGAGGCTACCCCCGAGGTTCATGCGGGTAAGTACCGGAGCCTGACCAAAAGCTTGCCCAATTCCTGACAAATTGAGCTCAAATACAACAATCAAGCAAAAGCGCAGGTAGAAGATAGGGAGAACAGGAGGTCAAAGGTCCTCATCTCCACAATTGACGCGATTTTCAAACGAATCTCCACAGCTAAAACAAGCATCGCCACCCTTGTATCGAACAAGACAACCGCGTTATACTAGCCAACACACAAGCGGGCATCGCCAAGTGGTAAGGCATCAGCTTCCCAAGCTGACACTCGCGGGTTCGAGTCCCGTTGCCCGCTCCAGTAAAAAGCACAAGCACGGCAGCGTTACGTTGCCGTGCTTTTTACTACCAAGCGCCGGGACTCGAACCCGCCAGGGTGCGAGCGTTAAGCAAACGCGAAGCGTTTGTAGCGAGCAGGCGAAGGCGCCGACAGGCGCCTGAAGCCGGTGCGTATTTGCGAAGCAAATACGCGGATGTCCCGTTGCCCGCTCCATCGAGTACGGGGGACCTCGGGAACGTCGGGTCCAACCCGCTGTGCCCGTGCGTGTGCGCGGACCGGGTCTGCCGACCGCAGCCGGTGCGTATTTGCGAAGCAAATGCGCGGACGTCCCCATGCTCGCTCCAATTCCAAAATGTTAGGTTAATGCCTGCTGCCCATACTTGCACCTGCGCACGGTACAATGGTTGGGTTACGACCAACGTGCCAATAACCAAAAAGGAGCCGCTATGATCGATCGCTATACCCGCCCGGAGATGGGACACATCTTCTCCCTCGAGAACAAGTACGCCATTTGGCAGGAAATCGAGGTTCTGGCCTGCGAGGCCCAGGCGGAGCTCGGCAAGATCGGTATTTCCAAAGACGAGGCCCAGTGGATCCGCGACCATGCCAACTTTGAGAAGGCGAAGGTCGATGAGATCGAGGAAGTCACGCGCCACGACGTCATTGCCTTCCTGACCAACATGAAGGAATACATCGATGCCGATGTTCCCGAGGGCGACCCCAAGCCCAGCCGCTGGGTTCACTATGGCATGACCAGCTCGGATCTGGGCGACACGGCCCTGTGCTACCAGCTCACCCAGGCCTGCGACCTGATCATCGAGGACGTCAAGAAGCTCGGCGAGATTTGCAAGCGTCGCGCCTTCGAGGAGCGCAACACGCTCTGCGCCGGCCGCACTCATGGCATCCATGCCGAGCCGATGACCTTTGGCATGAAGTTTGGCTCTTGGGCCTGGGAGCTCAAGCGCGATCTGGACCGTCTTGAGGATGCCCGCAAGAACGTTGCCTTTGGTGCCATCTCGGGCGCTGTCGGCACGTACAGCTCCATCGAGCCGTTTGTCGAGGAATATGTCTGCGAGCACCTGGGCCTGGTTCACGACCCGCTGTCCACGCAGGTTATTAGCCGCGATCATCACGCCTACCTCGCCGGCGTTCTCGCCACCACCGCGGCCACCTGTGAGCGCATCGCTACCGAGGTTCGCAATCTGCAGAAGACCGATACACTCGAGGCCGAGGAACCGTTCCGTAAGGGTCAAAAGGGCAGCTCCGCCATGCCGCACAAGCGCAACCCCATCACCATGGAGAAGGTCTGCGGCCTGTCGCGCGTCGTGAAGGCCAACGCGCAGGTTGCCTTCGACAACGTCGCCCTGTGGCACGAGCGTGACATTTCGCACTCCTCTGCCGAGCGCGTCGCCCAGGCCGACAGCTTCATCGCCCTCGACCACATGTTCCAGTGCCTCATTCGCGTTATCGACGGCCTGCAACTGTATCCCGCCCGCATGATGGCCAACCTCAATAAGACCCGCGGCCTCATCTTCTCTTCCAAGGTACTGCTCGCCCTCGTCGACACGGGCATCACCCGCGAGGACGCGTACGCCATTGTGCAGGAGAACGCTATGGCAACCTGGCACGAGGTACAGGATTGTGTCTCCGGCCCCACCTTTAAGGAGCGTCTCGAGGCCGACCCGCGCTGCACCGTCAGTCAGGAGAAGCTCGACGAGATCTTTGATCCGTGGGACTTCCTCACCCGTATCGACACGGTCTTTGATCGTCTGGAGCAGCTGAGCTTCGAGTAGGTTCGGGCATAACGTTAGCTTTTTAGGGCGCTTTGCTGGTAATGTGTGTTGCCGGCAAAGCGCCTCGTTGCATTTAGGGAAAGACGGGGATAATAGTCGTCTCGAATAACATTCTGAGAGGGGATCGCATGATTTCGTTTGATTACAAGCCTCAGGGCGTGTGTGCTCGCAATATTCACCTTGATCTTTCCGATGACGGCAACAAGGTGATGGGCGTTGAGTTTACCGGCGGCTGCGACGGCAATCTCAAGGCTATCTCCAAGCTGGTCGAGGGCGCTCCTGCCGATCGCGTAATCGAGGTTCTCGCCGGTAATACCTGCGGTATGAAAAAGACCTCCTGCGCCGACCAGCTTACACGCGCTATCGAGGCCGCTCGCACCGAGATCGCCTAATGGGTATCGCCGATCACATCAAGAACGGAATATCGCGTCGCGGCTTTGTACTCGGTGGGGCTGCCGCGGGCGCTGCCACGGTGCTTGCCGGATGCTCGAAAAAAACGGGCACCAGCGATGATGCCGCCGGCGAGCCGCAGGTTATCAAGGATGATTCCAAAATCATCTCGATTACGGATGAGTACGAGGCAGTCGACATCGATCTTGAGCCGGCGGCGTCGTGGACGCTGCCTCTGGGTACGCTGCTGTACTACAGCGACGGCGATTACGCCGCGGCAATGATGGCGCCCGCATCGGCACTGCACGCCAACACGCTCGGTGTGCTCAACCTGGGCGATGGCTCGCTTACCACATTAATCGAGGATCCTATCGAGGGCACGGGATATGCATTCTACGATGTCCGTGCCGGCGACGGCGTATTCGCGTGGGTTGAGATGAACTTTGCCAATTCATCGTGGAAGCTCTACGCTCAAAATCTGTCGGGCGCTTCGCTCTCTGGCGACGTGGTTGAGCTCGATCGAGGTGGCAAGGACTACGATCCGCCGCTGTTTACGGCGTTCGGGGCATCAGTCATCTGGTATAAAATGCCTTCGGCAGGCGGCAATAAAACGAGTAGTGATTCGTTTTGCTATCGTCGCTCGCTTGATGAATCCAAGGCCGAGGTAATTTGGAAATCGACGGGCCGCTTTGCATCGGCCCCGCGCGCGAGCGACGGCATTTTGACCATCTCGCCGCGTGTCCGCAACGACGAGGGCGTCTACTACGGCATAACGGCAATCGATCTGACCGACGGCAACAACACCAAACGTGCCCAGCTAGTCCTTCCCTCGTCAGTCTCGCCTTTCGAGGCCGTATATATGGGCGATACCTTCGTGTTTTCTATCGAGGCGGCCTATAGTGGCGTGGGCAGCCTGGGCAATATGGGCACATATATCGGTAATGAGGGAGGGCCGTACCTCTTCCTGTCCCGCGAGCCGCTCGCATGTGCGGCTGGCAAGAAGAATAAATTCCTTGTTAAGGTACAGGCGTCGCATTTCCTGATCGACACCTCTGCCAAGACCTATGGCTCGCTGCTGTCGCCCGACCGCGCTTTGGAGTATGGCGATTATCCAGCTACGGCGGGAAAATCGGACTCATTCCTTACGTACGCCACGGTGCGCAACAGCCAGGGTATACCAGAGACGGTCACTGCACGTCTATTCTCTCTTTAAGCTTAGAGGGGTTAAAAAGGCGCCAACAGGGGAATAAACGCGTTGTAATTGTGAGTACCGCCCGCCGAGCTGCCGCGTCATAGCGGCATCCGGCGGGCTCAGGTGCGTTAAAATGGGCTTGTTCTTAGCTAATTGAGACAGGGGGGCCGTGTTATGGCTTCAGATGCAAAAAAGATTCTGCTGGTCGAGGATGAGAAGGCAATCCGTGACGCCGTCGCTGCCTATCTCGAGCGCGAAGGCTACTGGGTTGTGGGCGTCGGCGACGGCCAGTCCGCGATCGAGGAGTTCGAGAAGCATCAGTTCGACCTGGTCGTGCTCGACCTTATGCTCCCCAAGATTCCCGGCGAGCGCGTTTGCCGCACCATTCGCGATACCTCGGATGTCCCCATCATCATGCTGACGGCTAAGGGCGAGATCGAGGACCGTATTATCGGTCTTGAGCTCGGCGCCGACGACTATCTGATTAAGCCGTTCTCGCCGCGCGAGCTCGTCGCCCGCGTTCGCGCTCTGTTCCGCCGTGCCCATCAGGCCGACGAGCCCGCCGTCGAGGTACTCGACTTCGGCGATCTGGTCATCGATATCTCGGGCCACAAGATCTTGGTCGAGGGCAAGGAAGTCGATCTGACGGCTTCCGAGTTCAAACTGCTCACCACGCTTGCCCGCCATCCCGGCCGTGTGTATAACCGCATGGAGCTGGTCGAGAAAGTGCTCGGGTATGACTTTGAGGGCTATGAGCGCACCATCGATAGCCACGTGAAGAATCTTCGCGCCAAGCTGGGCGATGATCCCAAGAAGCCCAAGTGGCTCTACACCGTCCATGGTGTCGGCTATCGCTTCGAGGCTCCGGCCAAGACCGATAAGTCGGACGAGAAATAGGGAAATCACATATGACACCTGCGCGCTTTGAAATCGGACAAAAGCACAAGCAGGAGAGCGAGGCGGGTTCCAAGGCTAGTTGGAACACGCCTCGTTCCGATTCACGGCCAACGATGAGCTATCCCTCGCGCATGGCACTTGCTTTTGCTCTGACATCGCTCATGACAGTATTGGTGCTGGTGGGCGTTGTCTCTGTTGTGTGGGGCACGGTCTTTTCGGATTACACACGCTCCAATATCGTCGAAATCGCAAATTCCGCTGCCGAGAAGTTGGCGACCTCATATGAGGAAAACGGCTCTTGGACCGCGGGAGAACTGCGCACGGTCGCAACGTCGAGTTTGGTTTCCGACGATCTGGGCATGCAGGTCGTCAATAAAAAGGGCGTGATCGTTTATGACGATTCCTGGCCCTCGGCAAGCGCCACCGCCGATGTACGCGAAAACCAGGCTACGACCGACGACACGAGCGGCAAGAGGGCATCGCATAGCCCGGTCTCGTCTGCTCCAACCGACTCCGATAGCGTTGCTAACGTCGAGATTGTAACGTCTTCCGGCGAGCATGTCGGACAGGTAAAGCTGTGGGCCATCGGCTCCGACGCTCTGCTCACCAAGGCGGACTCTGCGTTTAGGGGGAAGACCTTTAACGCCATGGCCCTCGCCGCGGTTGTTGCAATCTGCATTTCGGTCGTTATCGGATCGCTCGTGTCGCGCATGCTCACCAAGCCGATTCATCGCATCACCAGTACCGCAAAGCAAATCCGTGACGGCGACCTGTCGGCTCGCACGGGACTGCGCGGTGATGACGAGATCGATCAGCTGGGTGAGACCTTCGATGAGATGGCCACTTCGCTCGAGAAGGATATGAAACACGAGAAGCGCCTGACCTCAGACGTTGCACACGAGCTTCGCACGCCGCTTATGGCCATGCTCGCAACGGTCGAGGCCATGCAGGATGGCGTGTATCCCACCGACGATGAGCATTTGGAGACCGTTGCTTCCGAGACGCGTCGCCTGGCTCGTCTGGTGCAGCAGATGCTCGACCTATCGCGTATGGAAAACAGCACGGCTCCGCTCAATCTAGAACCGGTGGACATGGTTCCGTTCGTGCGATCGATTGTGAATGGCCAGGAGCGCCTGTTTGCCGACCGTGACCTGCGTTTGCGCTTTGCAGATGAGACGCAGGGCCACGATGACGTTGTCGAGGCAGATCCCGACATGATCACGCAATGTGTTATCAACCTCATGAGCAACGCCATGCGCTACACCCCCGAGGGCGGTTGGGTCGTGGTGTCGGTGCTCAGTGACCGCAGGCACGTCAGCATTGCCGTTTCTGATACCGGCATCGGTATTGCCAAGGACGATCTGTCGCGCATTTTCGGGCGGTTTTGGCGCGCCGATGCCAGCCGCGCCCGCGAAGCTGGCGGCCTGGGCGTCGGCCTCGCCGTGACCAAGCAGATTGTCGAGCGTCACCATGGCTACATATCCGTGGAGTCGGAGCTTGGAAAGGGTACGACTTTTACAATTCATCTGCCCCGCGAGCACACGGCAGACGCGGCATCTACTACAATGGAGCACTAGCTTTTCGCTATTCGGTGAAGGAGGGGCCGCGTCCCTGCCGCTCCGAGTTTGCGAAAACATGCGGGAAAGAACCCGCATTTCTGTCGTATTTAGGTAAGGAGTGACTCACGTGACAACGATGGAGCGTCGTCCGGATTCCCGTGGCAAGGTTCGTGATATTTACGATGCCGGTGAAAACCTGCTGATGGTCGCCACCGACCGCATTTCTGCGTTCGACTTCATTCTTCCCGACGAGATTCCGTTTAAGGGAGAGGTGCTCAATCGCATCTCGGCATTCTGGTTCGATAAGTTTGCCGACATCGTCCCCAACCATCTCGTTTCCATCGACCCGGCGGATTTCCCCGAGGAGTTTGCTGAGTATCGTGACTACCTCGCTGGCCGCGCCATGCTGGTTAAGAAGGCCCAGACGATTCCTATCGAGTGCATCGTCCGCGGCTATCTGACCGGTTCGGGCAAGAAGACCTACGACGAGAACGGCACCGTCTGCGGCATCCAGCTGCCTGAGGGCCTGACCGAGGCTTCCAAGCTTCCCGAGCCGTTGTTCACGCCGTCCACGAAGGCCGAGATCGGTGACCACGACGAGAACATCTCGTTCGAGCGTTGCTGCGAGATCGTGGGCGAGGACATCGCCACGCAGATTCGTGACCTTTCCCTCAAGATCTACAAGGCCGCTGCCGAGTACGCCGCGACCCGTGGCATCATCATTGCCGACACCAAGTTCGAGTTTGGTGTTATTGATGGCAAGGTCACGCTGATCGACGAGTGCCTCACGCCCGACTCCAGCCGTTTCTGGCCTGCTGCCAGCTACGAGGAGGGCAAGATCCAGCCTAGCTACGACAAGCAATTCGTCCGCAATTGGCTCAAGGCCAACTGGGATATGACGGGGGAGACCCCGCACCTGCCCGCCGAGGTCATCGATGGCACGTCCGAGCGCTATCGCGAGGCCTTCCAGATCATCACCGGCTCCCAGTTCACAAGCATGAAGGAGAACGCATAAGTGAGTACCCGTAGCGCCACGAACAAGCGCACGCAATCCCACGAAGTTACCGGGGTTGCGCGCAAGTCTGCCGCATCTGCTAAGCCCGCCCGCCAAGCAGCGAGCTCCGTTCGCATCGTGCCGGCTTCGTCTAAGGCACGCCGCAAAGAGCTCGAGAAGGGCGAGAACCTCGAGGGCCTCTCTAAAGAGGAGAAGCGCGCCCGCAAGGCCAAGCAGCGCGCCAAGGAGGACCGCATCTATACGGTGTCGAATATCCTCCTCAAGCAGGACGAGGACTACACCAAGCGCCGTCGCATCTGGTGGATTGTGCTCGCCATTGGCATGGTGCTCGTCGTGGCAATTTGGGCCTCGCTGTACTTCGCTCCCGCTGGCATGGTGTCCAGCCCTGTCCAGATGGTCGGCATCGTTTTGTCCTATGTCATCATCCTAGGTGACTTTATCTACGACTTCGCTCGTATTCGTCCCTTGCGCAACATGTACCGCGCGCAGGCCGAGGGCATGTCCGAGAACAAGCTCAACGCTCTTATTGAGCGCGCGGCTGCCGAGGAGGACCAGAAGGACTCCAAGAAGAAGTAGCGTTTGCATACATACTTATCGCTAAGATATAAGGCGCGTCGTTTTTGCGGCGCGCCTTTTTACTGTTCTATAGATAGATGGAGTGGCACATGATTCGAGCTGCCCTGACGGTCGAAGAGGCTCTGGAGGGCATGAAGGCCCTGGAGCCCAAGATTAAAAACTACGCGCGCCTGGTCGTCCGCAAGGGCGTAAACGTCAAGCCCGGCCAGGAGGTCGTCGTTCAGTCTCCGGTCGAGTGCGCGCCGTTTGCGCGCGTGGTGGTCGCGGAGGCCTATGCTGCCGCCGCCGGCCACGTGACGGTCATTTGGGCCGATGATGCCGTGACGAGGCTCACGTACGAGCATGTCGAGAAAAGCTATTTTGAGCAGACACCCGAGTGGAGGCGCATGCAGCTGGATTCCTTGGCCCAGGATGGTGCCTGCTTTGTCTTTATCGAAGGTGCGGATCCTGCGGCCCTCAAGGGCATCGATCCAGCCAAGCCGGCCGCGGCATCAAAGGCGAGGAATACGCAGTGCAAAGTTTTCCGCCGTGGACTGGATTACAACATCAATCCGTGGTGCATCGCCGGCGCTCCGGTCGTGGCTTGGGCGCACGAGGTGTTCCCAGGAGACGCCGATGAGGTTGCAATCTATAAACTGTGGAATGCGATTCTGCACACCGCGCGCGCCGATGGCCAGGACCCGGAGAGCGACTGGGAACTCCATGACGCCGCATTCGAAAAGAACCTGCGTTTCCTGAACGACAATCGTTTCGACTACTTGCATTACACCGCGGCAAATGGAACCGATCTGACGATTGGCATGACGAAGGGTCACGAGTGGGCCGGCGGCAAGGGCAAGACGCCCGATGGACACCCCTTCTTCCCCAACATTCCCACCGAGGAAGTCTTCACCTCGCCCGATCGCATGCGCGCCGACGGTATCGTGTACTCGGCCATGCCGCTCATCCACCACGGCAATAAAGTCGAAGATTTTTGGATTAAGTTCGAGGGCGGCCGCGTGGTGGACTACGACGCCCGCGTGGGCAAGGCAACGCTTGCGAGCATTATTGACACCGATGAAGGTGCCGCTCATCTGGGCGAGGTCGCGCTCATTTCCAAGAACACTCCGATCCGCGAAAGCGGCGTTCTGTTCTATGACACGCTCTATGACGAGAACGCTAGCTGCCATCTCGCGCTAGGTGTCGGTTTCCCCGAATGCATCGAGGGTGGGTATGACATGTCCAAGGAGGAGCTCCTGGAGCATGGCGTTAACGTCTCGAGCACGCACGTCGATTTTATGATCGGCACGGACGACATCGATATTACGGGCATTACGCCTGATGGACGTGAAGTTGTGATTTTCCAGAACGGCCAATGGAGTTGGGAATAGTCCCAGACCGTGGTACAATGCCACCCGCGGGCCGTTAGCTCAGCTGGCAGAGCAGGGGACTTTTAATCCCAAGGTCCAGGGTTCGAACCCCTGACGGCCCACCCAAAGATTGTTGAGACGGTCAACTTCGGTTGGCCGTCTTTTTTGTCGCCCTTTCATGGGTTCGAACCCGTATCTATCTATATATAAGAACGCTTGGCGAACAAAACCCGCCTTTTACCGATGGGAAACAAATAGCTGATGCCTTTGGAGTAAAGTAGCGCTCCAGAGATGACCGATGTCTCAATACTCGTAAAACAGCTGGTCATCGCCAATATCAGAAGCCAATACTTCAGTTTTAACCTCAGTGACGCGACTGAGGGATCTATTCATTTGTGAACAAAATATGGAGTGCGCGATTCCCGCCCGCGGGGCCCCTCCG